>CAYGTY010000375.1:0-1610 GCA_964352825.1 uncultured Anaerolineaceae bacterium | reverse complement strand
TTTTATCAGCATAATATTTTTTGAAAAAAGGAATTTTTATAATGCCTCAACAAATGCGCGTTGCCCTCGGTCAATATTATTCTGCAACAGATGAATACCTCACCTTCGCTAAACAACTTGGTGTGCGTGGTGTACAATTTAATATGATACCCAAAACCCCTGATTTACCTGATGATAAGGGTTATTGGGAATTAGCAGATTTACAACGCCTCAAGCAAAAAGTGAATGATTATGACCTAGACCTAGAAGCCATCGAGAATGTTCCCCGTCATTTTTATTCTCATGCCATGCTTGGCTTAGAACAACGTGACCAGCAAATCGAGAATTATCAGCGTCTTGTCCGCAATATGGGGGAAGCTGGGATTCCGATTTTAGGGATAAATTGGATGCCCAATTTGGTTTGGCGCACACCCACAAAAAGTGGACGGGGTGGGGTTAAAGTCACAGCATTCGATATGGATGAGGTACGCGCTGGCAATGTCATCACGGGCATTGTTGATGTGCCTGAAGCTGAAGGGCGAAAATTTACCGAAGCTGAGATGTTCGATAATTATGTCTATTTTATGGAGCGCGTGATACCTGTTGCTGAAGAAAGTGGCGTGAAGATTGCTCTACACCCCGATGACCCACCAGTCCCTCATTTGGGCGGCATTGGGCGTGTGTTTTATAAATTCAATAATTTTAAAAAAGCCTTAGATGCAGTGCCAAGTCCCAATCATGGGTTGGATTTTTGTATGGGATGCTTTTCGGAGATGGTCTATGCTGATGGAGATAATAACAAAGGTGTGCTATCTGCAATTCGTTATTTTGGTGAGCGCGGAAAAATCTTTTATGTTCACTTCCGTGATGTGCAGGGGTGTGTCCCACGTTTCCAAGAATGTTTCCCAGGGGAAGGCAATGTCGATGTCGTGAGTGCTATCCAAACTCTTAAACAAGTCGGCTTTGACGGATTCATCATTGATGATCATGTCCCCGAAATGATTGATGATAGCGCATGGCGACATCGCGGACATGCCTATGCAACAGGGTATATTATTGCATTGGTCGAAGCCGTCAATCGCTTAGGATAAACTCAAGATGATTCTAATTTAGGTGTGAGATATTGTAGTAAGCCACCCATTGTCTCGTATAAGGTCACAACAATACTGACTAACATCGAGGCAATGGCACTTGCGCCCATCACAACCGCACCATATATTGCACCATACCAATTACTTAAATTATCGGATTCGGTGACAGGGATGCTTATAACCAACAATAATAAGGTTGCGGAGATAATCGCGATTGTCCCCAAAAATGTAATGATGCGTAAGCGGATATAGAAAGTTTGGTCAAATTCATCGTCCGTTTTGCGCGCAAGACTAATCATCGTCATCAATAGCGGGATGATGGTCGCTGATGTCGTAATCACAGCAAAACATAATGTTCGTACAGATGGTGCAATGGCTTCTAATAATAGGCGCGATTGAATATCACTGTATACCTGACCAACGACCATAAAGCCTATCATCGCTAGAATAAAAACAATCACGCTAAAGATAAGTGCAGTGCGAGCATGTTGGACAATATATTTAGTTTGCTGGAAAATCCTAATCTTAAAATCCTTTCTA
>CAYGTY010000374.1:0-1674 GCA_964352825.1 uncultured Anaerolineaceae bacterium | reverse complement strand
TTCCCGTTTCAGCATATATAATTTTCGAGTTGTTATATGAATGTGGAGTAGATGTCGGATACAAAGCACTATTAGGGATTCTCAAAGCCCATCAACACGATAGATTTTGGTATCGTGCAGAGCTTAGTCTGCGAGATGAAAGCGCGCTCGTGTGCGTTGCACTACTCGATTTGTTATTTGGTAAATCCTACTACGCAATGAAATATACACACTTTAGCAAGCATCAAGGCGAATACAGATTCCATTTGGAATATGGTCACACAACGATTTCAGTCTGGGATGTTCCTAAATTCAACCAACTGACCAGCCATAAACAATATGAATTTTTAACATGGTTGCTTGAAATCGAAAATTTCTGGGAATACCCAACGGATTTACTAGAGTGGTACGGCTTACCTGCCAGTCGTGACAAGTTACGCCAATTTACAGAAAAACAATCACGTACATTACTATAATAGAAATAGTATCGTCTATGTAATCAAGGTAAACATCAAATGACAATCTACGACATTGCAGTTATCGGCAAAGGACTCATCGGCGCAGGTGCAATCCGTCATCTTGCCCTATCACAACCCGACCTCAAGCTCTGCATCATTGGACCTGATGAACCTGACAATCGTAAAACACATGATGGCGTATTTGCCAGTCATTATGACCAAGGGCGCATCACGCGTGTACTTGACCCTAGTCCAATTTGGGGACAGCTTGCCCGACAATCTATCAAGCAATATCCTTTGATTGAATCCGCGAGTGGCATTCAGTTTCATCATAAAGTCGGATGTTTACGCGCCACTGATATTCCTGAAAAAGTCGATACGATTGATGCGGTAGCTGACACATTCTCACCACCACATACACGCTTAAATGCTGATGACTGTAGCAAACTGCATCCCTTTTTATCATTTAGTGATGATTTTACAGCATGGGATGAAACAGGCGATGCAGGTTATATCAATCCACGCGCACTGATTCAGGCACAACTCAAAATTGCTGAGGACAATGGGGCAAGCATTATCCATAAAATTGTAGAGTCCATAAAACAAGGGAACAATGGGGTCACGATTCAGACGCGTGATGGAGAAACCATTCAAGCCAAGAAAGTCCTTGTTTCGGCAGGTGGCTATACCAATACTCTGCTTGATACAAAATTAGAGCTAACAACCAAAACCCATACCATTCTGCTGGTAGAAGTCGATGCAGAAGAAACTCAACGACTCACAACCATGCCGTCCATCATCTCCACATTTGACAATCCCGATGTTACTTCGCTTTATATGTTGCCACCTGTCGTTTATCCTGATGGTAAGACCTATATCAAACTCGGCGCAAGTGGTAGACAAGAAGAACTCGCTCCAGCCGAGGAACACTTTTTAAATGCAGTAAATGATGATGTCGAATTATTGGATTGGTTTCATACTGATGGTCGGGCTGATATTGTCGAACATCTAAAAAAAGCCGTGCATCAGATGATTCCTAATTTGCGTGCCATCAGCTATCACTCTGTTCCTTGTCTACTCACCTATACCGCACATGGCAACCCGTATATTGACCAAATCAGTGACCGATTGTATATCGCAACTGGGGGTAACGGGGCAGCTGCCAAGTCATCCGATGAAATTGGACGTTTAGGCGCAATATTAACAGCAACGAATCAATGGGATTCTGAGTTAAATC
>CAYGTY010000373.1:0-1708 GCA_964352825.1 uncultured Anaerolineaceae bacterium | reverse complement strand
ATTGTGCTATTACGCTTGTACCTGAATTACAAGAACGCTATAGCTACTACTATCAAGACTGATTTTTAATTGTAAAGTCTCGAAAAACATTGGATATAATTGGCGGTTGAGACTACAAAAATATACCGAAACCCAGTAGGGGCAACGGCTTGCCTTGTCCGCCAACCAATGGGGTTTCTAACGATTTGTCGGATTTTACAAATTTATCCACTCTTAAAATAGCAACAATCTAGCAGAACCCCATCTATCAGTGGTGGGATTTTTTTATTATTTAGCAGTATAATAGAGGTGAATCACAATTGAGGATGTTGTATGCAACATGAACCTGATTTAGCAAGGATTGCGACACTGATTGGTGAGCCGACACGTGCATCTATCTTAACAGCCTTGATGGGTGGGGAAGCTCTGCCTGCATCAGAATTGGCTTATCGCGCAGGCATTACACCACAAACGGCGAGTTCGCATTTATCCAAATTGCTTGATGGGAAGCTCATCAAAGTTATGCCACAGGGACGACATCGCTATTACAAGTTGTATAGTCATGAAGTGGCTCAGATATTGGAAACGCTCCAATTGGTTGCGCCAATGACTCAATCGGTCAAAAAGGCTAAGAGTAATATTTCGCCTGAATTGTGTCATGCACGAACCTGTTATGACCATCTGGCAGGGCAACTGGGTGTATCGGTCACTTATGCTTTATTAGAGAAAAGCTATATTCAACAAGCTGATGAGCAATATATTTTGACGACATCAGGGACTGTATGGTTAGAGGACATGGGCGTAGACATCCCTGCACTACACAAAAAACGACGTAAATTTGCTTATACTTGCCTTGATTGGAGTGAGCGACGCTTTCATATTGGTGGGACCTTGGGGTCGGCGATTGCGGATGTGTTTTTTGATAAAGTTTGGGTCAAGCGATTACCGCATAGCCGTGCTTTACAGGTTACATCGATTGGTCAGCAAGGGTTGCGAGATGAGTTGAATGTCAGAATTGGATAGTTTATTAGCAATGATACACGTTTTATTTAAGAGACATGAGGATTGTGGTCATCCTTGAAAAAGGCAAACGATTTTCCCCTTCTCATACAGTGAATTAGGGTCTGTCTATTAATAATTAATTGACAATCATGCTTAATAACGATACAGTTTTCGAAATGGGAAATAAGGAATTTTCGATCGATGCAATCCATATCAAGAGATTTGTTTAAGGGGTGGGATGTCGTTATTATTGATGATGATGAGGATAGCTTAAAAGTAGCTCAAATCGTAATGCAACGGTATAGTGCAACGGTTCATACTGCAATTAATGGTGCAGAAGGCTTGGAACTTGTGCGTTCCATCAAACCTCGTTTTATTATTTCAGATATATCGATGCCTGTCATGGATGGTTGGGACTTAATCACTGCTTTGCAAAATGACCAAAATTTAAGCGATATTCCAGTGATTGCGCTGACTGCACATGCGACGATGGGTGATCGACAGAAAGCTCTTGCTCATGGGTTTCATCACTATCTGATAAAACCATTTACAATCACAACCTTTATTTCGGATTTAGTGACTGTCTTGGTCGAGATTCCTGCGCTAAAGGCAGATTTACTTACAAATAATGATACTTAAAATGCACCACTGCGGAGTAAGACACGTGGAATGGTCATCATCAGAATACGAATATCCATTGTGATTGACCAGTTTTCGATATAATAAA
>CAYGTY010000372.1:0-1863 GCA_964352825.1 uncultured Anaerolineaceae bacterium | reverse complement strand
GATACAGGTTGACCGCCTTCAAACATCATAAAAGTCGGCATAGAGCGGATATTATAGCGACGGACTGTGACAGGCGCAGCATCGGTATTAACTTTGACAACCTTAATTTGCCCTTTGTACTTCTCGGAAATTTCCTCAACATATGGGGCAATTACCTTACACGGTCCGCACCACGCCGCCCAAAAATCGACCAATACAGGTTGTTTACTTTTGAGGACTTCACGACGGAAATCATTATCAAAGACTTGCTTGACCTTATATTGTGTAATCTCGTCTGCGGCAGAATCATCACTTTCCATATCAGGTAGCGGTGTATCATTCACCAAATAATCAACATGATTGCGAATATCCTTAGGACGCACTGTCTCACCTGTTGATTTGACCTTGCGCCCGAAGAAGCCTTTGGTCAGAGTCACAATAGCAGGCAAACTAGGAGAATCGTATTTTTCATACGATGCGGGTGTTAAGTTGACATCGGCTTTAATCACCAAAACATCATCATTCTTTTTCGCGACCCCTTTAATCGCATCTTGGAGGGGTTTATCTGTCTGATTACCGTCATAGAAGCACACAACAGCAGGTTCTTTTTGACCGAGTATATTTTTGAGTGCTTTATCATTATCGACAGCAATCGGTTTACTTTTTTCAATTGGCATAATTATGTCCTATATGTCTTGCGTTTGTCTCATCTCTTGGACGCAGTTTTGCACTAAGATATTACATATGAATGACAAGCAACTATACAAAAGGCAATAAATGATGGCTGAGTTGCTCGTAGCCATATTCTGTAATTAGGTAATTATGCTCGATGCGCGCTCCATAGCCTTCTGATTGATTATAACTCCCCGGTTCTAAAGTCACGACATCACCCTCACGCAAAATTTCATCACTGTGGGGAACAAAATATGGGGCTTCAGGGTGACTTAAGCCCAGTCCATGTCCTGCATGATGACCAAATCCATCCGCAAACCCTTCAATTCTGAGTTCATCAATAATTGCACCATGTACCGCCCGTGCTTTGACTCCCGGTTTGAGCATTGCTTCACCCGCTGCCATGCTATCGAGTAGGGCTTTTTGTAACTTGGCTTGTTTTTCTGTAAGTTCGCCACTGACTGCCAGAGTGGTTGTGAAATCACCTTTGTATCCGTTGATAATCGGGAATATATCTAGAATCATCAAATCACCATCTTGCAACACATTATTTGTTGGAGGACCACCCCCTTGGAATGCGCGTAAACCAGAGGCAAAGTCACCCATCGGCACAATCATATGCCCTGCTTCTTTGGCAATGGCAGACATCATAATATTAAAGACATCCATTTCCGTCATGCCAGCGCGGATTTTTCGACGAATCGCTTTATGCCCTGCTTCGATTGCTTGGATAGCAGAACGGATCAAATCAACTTCATCGGGGTATTTATGACGGCGCATCTCTAAAATAATCTCAGTCATATCGGTTACGTCGCTGACATGTGCGCCATAGGGGAGTGAACCGATTTCGATACCTGCTGTGCTAAATGTCAATTTGTCCAAATGCTGATTGAGCGCATCCAATGCTTTTGGATAGACTGGCACACCTGCGTCGGTGGTTGCGCTATACCATGTATAGGCTTCGATATTATCGACATGGGCATCTTGTGCATGGCTGGCTAACATATTTTGTACCAGTAGCGTTGTCTTACCTGATGCGGTTTCGATTAACAGAAATACAGGGGCATGGCTAGCAAGGATTAACGGCGTGACAAAGAACCCTGTCAAATATTGAATATGGCGTGGGTTGCTGATAATCAATAAATCAGCCGACACATTTTCAATAAGGCGTTCACGGCGCAGTTGGCATCCTTGAGCAGTTAACTTGAGCAT
>CAYGTY010000371.1:0-1959 GCA_964352825.1 uncultured Anaerolineaceae bacterium | reverse complement strand
TTATATATCAGTATCCTAAGATTGTGACGCAGAATAGAAGATTCTACAAATCAATTCTAATGTAAATCAGGGTAATCGCATCAAATATTCTCACAACCATAAAGGATAATTAGAGGTGATGGTAGTTCACATTTGGCTAGTGACGAGATATATCTCGCCACTACGAACCCTAATGACTCTGATTTTGAAGTTGATCCACTTGCCCTGTAAGATGATTTTTAAATTAAGCGTCTTTTTCACCATAGACGGCTTCACGGATACCTTTTAAATAGCCAATTGCGAACAAACGACCAATCGAGGAATACCCAGCATTTTCATTATCATCACCTGCCATCGTCGGCACATGGTCAGGACGCAGAACCCCCTCAAAACCAATATCCCGATAAGCCTTCATGCACTCGACCATATCTGTCTTACCTGCATCATGGAAGGTCTCATTAAATTTATCAGCTGTTCCCTCAACATCACGCATATGAACAAAGAAAATCTTATCGCCAAACATACGAATCACTGAGGGTAAATCATCGGTCATCATCGTAAAGTTACCCTGACACAATGTGATACCATTCATCGGGCTAGGCACAAGCTCAAGCAAGCGTTGATAATTCTCGACACTCCGCATAATCCGTCCTAATCCGCGAATCGGTGAGAGTGGCGGGTCGTCGGGGTGCATTGCTAATTTGACATTGGCTTCTTCTGCAACAGGAATCACTTTCTTAAGGAAATATTCAAGATTTTCCCACAGTTGCTCTTCCGTCACCTCTCCATATTCAGTAATGGGCGCGTCCAACATTTGACTATGGTCGTAGCCTGTGACGAGTGCGCCTCCGCGTGTTTTTATAGTAGTTGAGGTACGCATCCAATTAAAGACAGGCATCCACTCATAACACCACACATCAATACCGAGCTTACCCATATTTCGAATCAGTTCACAAGCGGTTTCGATTTCTTCATCACGCCCGTCTAAGCCCAACTTGGCTTTATTGAGTGGCGGACGGCTTTCGATAACCGCTAATTTAAAACCTCTATCTTCATACGCATTTTTAATTCGTAGTACAGAGGTATAGCCCCACGGTGGGTCATCAGAGCGTGTATCGTCAAAGTCCATCCCACCCACAACTTGTGTCACCCCACACTGCTTGACCATATCCCACAGTGGCGAATAATGAGGTGGTAAAAATTCAGCAATTTGTATCATAACCCTATGTCCTATTCATCAATCAATAATTATCAAATAAGTTGAAAGTAATGAGGTAAAAGTTGAAAGCAAAGCATATTCGAAAACCGATTCTATCCAAATGGTCTTTACATTTATTCGTTTTCCATCGCTTGCACCATCTCAAAACGGCGTTGATAGCGTTCAGCTTCTGTATTAAATTCTGCACCGATGAAGGCATCTGCCAACTGTTCAGCGAGGGATATTCCAACAATCTTCCCGCCGAGGCATAAGACATTCATTTTATCGTGTTGGACACCTTGTGAGGCACTATAAGCATCATGACAAATCGCGGCATAAATCCCCTTCATCTTGTTAGCAGCAACTGATGCCCCGACACCGCTACCACACACCAAAATACCGCGTTCTGCTTGACCTGAAATAATCGCTTGACCGAGTGTTTTGGCGACTTCAGGATAATCTGCACGGGTTGTATCTGTTTCGACACCGAGGTCAATCACCTCAACACCTTTGTTTGTTAAATAATCGACAAGCCCTTGTTTTAATTGATAACCTGCGTGGTCGGATGCGAGTGCAATTTTCATAGTTTTCTATTCCCTTTAATATAATAATCCATCTGATTTCAGCCCAATATATCACGAAAGAGAACGAATTTCTTTATGTGTATGGGATAATAAGCTCATAAATTTAATTTCCGTATCTATATCTTATGCAGTCAGACGATAACGTTAGAAATGTTTGTAATATTCATGTTATTAGTGTAATATAAGGATAAAATACTG
>CAYGTY010000370.1:0-2010 GCA_964352825.1 uncultured Anaerolineaceae bacterium | reverse complement strand
TTAGAAGCTCTAGCTCAAGATGAAAACATCAATAAACGTCGGGCTTCATTGGTCTTACTAGTCCGCCCTGTTTCTAAATCATCAGATGAGCGACTTATCAGTCAAGCCCTCGCAAATGCCGAAAGCCTCAAACATGAAAAAGACAAACTCATCACAAAAGCTATCTCATGGATTTTGCGCGAAGCTGTTAAGCTCCATCGCGATACAATAGAAACTTACTTAGATAGTAATGCCGAGAGTTTACCTGCAATTGCGGTACGTGAAACACGGCAAAAATTGGCAACGGGTAAGAAATAGCTATTAGATACTAGCCGTACCTGCTCGCTGTAAGGTTACGCCTATAATGCCTTCAATCATACCAAGGTGGCGGTTGGCATGAGCAAAATGATAACCTATATCATCAATTAATGTGACGGGTTTACCCATCGCACGAATAATCTTATTATCAACAGACTCCCACTTCGCGAAACTTTCCCTCGCTTGGTACAGGTCATCCAGTGTCAGGTCACTTAAAACTGTTTGATTGGCAACAAATACAGCTTTCATATAATCAAGTATTCGCTCTTGTCCTATGATTGTAGGGATTTGTGCAGCATCATCGTGGCTCATCGTCATGCCAGTTTGCATCGGACCTAATGCCATACGATCCAGTCCAAATTCTGACACCTTATTTTGTGATTCCCATATCTGTGACTGGTTGGGGAAACTGGCTTGAAACCAATCAGCCCATCGAGCAATATGCCATATATGCCAACCGATTGGAGGCGCGGTCGGTGAGGGGCGTAAACAAAATTCTTCAGCACTTAACTTGATGGTTGTGAGTTCAATATAATGATGAGTACGAATCATGCGCTCAACAAGTGTATCAAAAACTTTATCGCCCATATCTCTACTCGATTCTATGACCAACCAATGATTGATTGCTCATGTAATGTTTATTTGTAGCAATATACAAGCATAACCACCCTTATGATATAGTGAAAACTCATATACTCAGACCCTATACCTATCCAAACAGCTACTTACCCTCATAATGATCTTCGATGATGTATTGGTTATCACGCGGTGGGCGGACATAATGTTCATCACGGGGTGGACGTGGTGGCAATTTCATTACCCCTGGAATCACATTTTTATAGGGTACAGCTTCTAAAATATCACGAATCACATTGAGGCGTGTACGGCGTTTATCTTGAGATTCGATTTGTCGCCAACGCGATTCGGGGATGTCGGTATGCTCTATCATGATGTCTTTGGCTTTGGAGTATTCGACCCAGCGATTGCGGGATTCAATGTCGATTGGGCTGAGCTTCCAACGGCGCATCGGATTTTGTGCGCGTTCTTGGAAGCGGCGTTCTTGTTCTTCATCATTTACTGATAACCAATATTTCAACAAGATAATATCGTCTTTTATCAACAGACGCTCAAAATTGGGGGCATCGCGAAGGAAGTTCCAATATTGTGCATCGGTGCAGAAGCCCATCACATGTTCGACGGTGGCGCGATTGTACCAACTGCGGTCAAAGAGGACAATTTCACCTGCAGCAGGTAGATGTTCAATGTAGCGTTGGAAGTACCATTGTGTTTGTTCACGGTCTGAGGGTTTTCCTAATGCAACAAGGCGAATATCACGAGGTTGTAGGGGTTCCATGATGCGCTTGATTGTTCCACCCTTGCCAGCAGCATCACGCCCATCAAAGGTAATGACAACCCGTAAGCCATGTTGTTTTATCCAGTATTGCCACTTCACCAGTTCAAATTGTAAGCGTTCCAATTCTTTTTCGTATAAGTTTTTATTAAGGCGTTTGGGTTTTTTGAGTGCGTTTTTCTTCTTTTTGGACATGCGGTTGCTCATTTCCGAGTAGTTTCAATAAGGTCTACCCGAGCTTAACAGACATACAATTGATAAACAAAGTGACAGCTGTCTTTATTATGGGTAACGAATATCATAGATGTTTTTTATAAACCTGCACCACGCAACATACTGAGTACATCACTCGCTTCGGCGAA
>CAYGTY010000369.1:0-2115 GCA_964352825.1 uncultured Anaerolineaceae bacterium | reverse complement strand
TAACCAATACAAGATATTATTACTAATCTAACATCGTTATAAGCTACAAACGTAGATCATGATATTGACTGTTTATCAGTTTTTTATACATTTGTTTGGCATTTTGACTTGGCTCTTGCTCAATTTGATGAGGCGCGCCATTCATCAACTGCACGGTTGAAGATTTCGGTACGTTCTTCGATGGGTGGGAGTTGATCTAAATAGTAAATTGGATAATAGGGTACATATAACCCATGCGATTTAATCTTATCTCCATACTCATGAGTTGTTTTGTATTCGTCTAGAGTCATATTAATAAGCAAATAGGCTTTCAAATATTGTATGGATTGTTCTTGAGTGGGTATTGGCAATCTCAGGCGACCTTCTGTAAGGTTGATATGTGTCTGATAATCGTCCTTTAGCCAGATGAATTCCCATCCCTCCCACTTGTTCTGGAATTCCTTGGGGTGATGTATACGTCTTGTTGACCAAAAATATACTTGTTTTTGGGTCACATCAATGTGAACACCTTCAAAGGGAAATTCTGATTCATCATGATCCCAGTCTAGCTTTCCCACTGGTGAGACTTCGCGCATCTTGTCTACTATTGTGTCACCTTGTGGGAGCAAATTGTATGGTTCGTATGTATATTGCACCCTTAAATCGTTGTTAGACAACTTGATACTGATAACCGCTGCTGGCCAACCTTCTGTTAGTCGATGGTCTTCAAGTTCACTAATGTGCGAAGCATGGTAACCTGAGAATCCTTCACGCGTTAGATCAAATGGATGTGATTTTACATAATTCAAAATGTCAATTAATCCTCGATGTCCCCACTGAATATCGTATCCAGACCATATATGTTTCATCAATTGTAAATATGTTTTTTTATGTGGCAAATGGTAGGAGATATGTTCGCCACCGTATATAATGATTAGTTTCTTGTGTGTATCAATAAGAACACTGCCCTCATCCCAAACAGTGTTAAACCATCCCCCACTATGATGATCGCTGAAGAAATCTATAATGAAGTCGTAACCCCAGAACATCAGCAGCGGTAATACAAGTGCCATTTTATGCGCTTTCACTTCATAGCTATCTTTGTTGACAATTACGAAGTTTCCTCGATGACCCATGTAACCACCTAGCCTGCGCGAACCTGATTGACAATGTCCCGCAGTTGTTTGTCAAAGTTGGGGTCAGCGGCTTTAAACTCTTTACCACTAATGACCAATGGCGCACCAAAGACAACAATTTCTGCCCCCATTTTTAGGGTTTCAATCGCTTGAGGCACACTCAAACCACCGACGGCTTGTACAGGAATCGTGACTGCATCCAAAACAGGTTGTAAATCATCAAGTGGACTGAGTCCTTGAATCATGTTACGTTCATCAAAGCCTGTATGCACGATGATGTAATCGACTCCCATATCTTGGGCTTCTTTTGCGCGTTTGGGTTTATCTGGACAGAGCATGACATCGCACATCACTTTTTTACCGTATTGCTTCGCCATTTTGACCTGTTCGATAATACTAGCATCATGTGCTTGACCCATAACTACGACCATATCGCCGCCTGCCTTAAACATCATCTCGGCTTCTAATCCTGCGCCGTCCATTGTTTTGAGGTCAACGACAATCGGTGTATCAGGAAATTCTTTGCGGAAGGCTTTGACAGCATGGAGTCCTTCGGCAAGGAGTAGGGGAGTTCCGACTTCTAGCCAATCGACATCCGCTTTAACTGAGGCACGGGCTAAATCTAGGGCTTCTTCTAAATCAATGACATCTATTGAAATTTGAATTTTTGCATCCATTAGCTTTCCTTTGTTTTTAGGTTATGAAGGTATAAGTACAGATTTTACGTTGTTGCCAGCTTCCATTTCTTCAAAAGCTTCTTCCCATTTATCGAGATTGTAGACACCGCCGACAATTGGCTTGAGGTCAATTTGCCCTGATGAGAGTAGACCAAGAACGCGTTCCCATGTGGAATAGAGATGGCTGAAAGTGCCTTGTAGAGTAACGGCTTTTTGTACCATTGGGTCAAGTGAGAAATTGAGTGGTTGCGGACCCCACCCAATTTTGGTGATGATGCCGTTGGGGCGTACCATTTCCATCGCAGATTTGAGGGCAATACTGA
>CAYGTY010000368.1:0-2182 GCA_964352825.1 uncultured Anaerolineaceae bacterium | reverse complement strand
TCACAGCAAAAGACTTTGATGCTGCCAGTGGTATTGATGCGGTCGGTTACCCAAAGGCGTGATTTCAAGATGAGGTAATCGTGTCTATCACTTAGCACATAAACTAATTCACGATTCCTTTAATAACTTCAGCCTCGACAAAAACATTTCATCTATGATACTCTTTTGTTAGGTGGATATGGGATGCCTATACCCACAAAAGACGATGTCGCCCCTACAATACACTAATTCAATTTCATAGGTCTTTTTCATTCTGAAGCGGGTGGGTCAATCGGCAAAATGCGAAGGAGCATGTTATGCCAACAATTCCCTTCCTGATATTTTATAATTAATGAGTTTATTCTTATGGCACACTCTGGTATATCCATCTTCAACCAATTAAAACATCAATTAGGTGATCAAATCCCCATTGGTAGGTTATCGAAGGCAACATTAGTCCATCTGTCACACATATTAGAAGATGCTGTTATTCGGGACAAGCTGCCTGCACTGATCTTTACAGGTTTTCAGGAATCCACACAATGGCGCAAAGAGACAAAACGCTATGAGGAACTCGCTAATGTCGCTACCCAGACGGTTATTTTTGCTGGTGAACCTATACCAGAAGATGCAGACTTTTCTGGTATACGAATTCAACTTGCAACAGATGATTCCCTAAGGCAAGAGTGGTTTTTGCTTATTTTATCCACGCGCTTTACTGTGGTCATAGCAGGACTCGACCAAATGGAAGCAACATTGACTGAATCCAATCGCAAGTTCGAGTTTATCTGGTCATTCGACACCACAATTGTTTCGCAGGTTCTGGATGTGGTTTCAGATATTATCTCCCGTTACCGTCCAGATCTAGTATCACAATTGCAACAGGCACGTCAAAACTTTCCCTTGGTTGAAGTTGACAATAAATTTCTGCTTAACTTCGTTTATGAAATGATTTATATGGAAGACTTACTCCATAATGAAGTCGCGCGTCAGCATCTAGAATTGCAGAAAAAAGAGACTCAAATGCAATTACTTTTGAGCCGCATACCACTATGTATGATTGAAGTGAATATTGATGGCTCAATAGTTTGGATAAGTGGTATTCTGTCACAAACCTTACAACAAGAGTATGGATTTATAGTTGGTCAATCCATATTTGATATTGAATATGAGGTATTCGGTCAACTTGCTGATGCTTTCACCCATACACTAAATAACCCCGGTGGGAAACATCTGTTATCGCTTGAGGATTACGAGACCCAATTAGTTGATATTCCTGACGATATGGGTCAGACATTATCAATCGTGATCGTTTTGTTTGACGTGTCAGAGCGTATAGAAAGCGAGACACAGCGGATTGAACTCGACAAGGTGCGTGAACTTAGTAATTTACAACGCCAATTGATGATAACCTTATCCCATGAATTACGTAGCCCCTTAACTATCATCGGTACATCAAGCCACTTACTGAACCAGTATGCTGACCGAATTGATGAACAGTTTCGGCAAAAGCATCTAGACAAGATTCAAAATCAAGTTTTTCGATTAAAAACAATCATGGATGACATTAATGCCGTGGTTAACAGCGAGAAAGTCACATTTGGCAGTGACTTACGATGGATTAATCTGAGTGAACACTGCACTAAAATCATAGACGATATAGCAAATGCACATGGATATTCAATTCATAGGGATGTTGATGACAGCTTGACAAATATCTACACTGACCCACGTATCTATCAATATATCATTACCAATCTGCTCAACAATTCGATCAAATATAGCGAAGACAATGCAACCATATCTTGCAGGATTGCACAAGATAACAATATGATTGTCATACAGGTATCTGATGATGGCATCGGTATACCAGCAGAAGACCTCAAACACATCACTGAATCTTTCTATCGGGCGAGCAATGCAGGTTTCACACGGGGAACAGGACTAGGATTATCCATTATCGACAACATCGTTAAAGGTTATGGTGGAACAACGCATATTGAAAGCAGACTTGGGGAAGGAACAACGATAACTATAAAATTGGAAACCAAAATCCCCCAAGAGTAGAGGTGAAGGGCTTTTGAAATAAGCTTATCACTTTGAGTTTCACTAGCGAAGCCTGTTAGGTGAACAAGCTGTATATACCCTATTGCGCCAAATCAATAATCTTTTTAACCGATGGCAAGAGATTGGAACGGAATAT
>CAYGTY010000367.1:0-2184 GCA_964352825.1 uncultured Anaerolineaceae bacterium | reverse complement strand
ACAGAGACACCGAGAGCACAAAGAAAAATAAGGCTGAAAAGATTTTTCTATAAGCAATTACAAGGTTTGTAGAAGATTATACTCATCCCTCATCTCTCATAACTCACTTGGTGCTTTTACTTTTCATGTATCTCGCGAATAAGGTGAATAGCTACCCAAATTAAATTATTCGATAAACAGGGTGGTGAGATAAAATAGATTTGTACCCATCGGCTCACCCTCTATTGTGTTGACAGGCAAGTTTTCCACAGTTTCTATATTATAGAACCCCAGTAGTAGTAAATATTCTCCAGTAGGTGTATCGCAGGGTATCGTCAACAACCGCTCATCAAAATATAGATTATCAGGTTGCCATCGCGGTGTCATAAAGATACCCCCCGGCATATCATCGACATTCACAATCGCCTGCCCATTTGCATTCGTCAGCACCAATGTTGAGCTATAGAGTGTGTCGGATGTGATATTGGTTTGCCACCATGTATCAACTGAGATTGTTTGGCAAGCACGAACGTCTACTGCCTGATTCAATTGCCAGTCGCTTAATGTAATATTGTCACCAAAGCGAACAACACCCTCAGAATTTTCAGGGTTACGGCGATATTCAATAACCTCTAGTGGGCGATAGTAACTTTTTCCGGGGAAGTTTGTCCGTTGATAGATTGTATAATGCTCATCTATCCAGTCTTGCACATAGTCCCCAACTTGAAAGGGATTCCCCTGAATCACCCATAATTTATCCTTATCACCCAGATAAGCAGGCAAATGTTCAAATTGTTCATTTGATGGCTTGCTTCGTGAGCCGATAACAGCGTTAACAGGGTCAATTGGCTGAGGCATAAAGGGTTCGTCGCGTATCATCGACACATACAAAATCGCATTATTCGATAAGCCTAAGTTCGTCCGTTCATCAAGATAATACTTAATCGGAATCCATTCCCATGACTGATTAGCGATGACAATAATCCGTCCCTCATCACTGTCATAATGAGTTTCCATATAGTGCGCTAATTCAGGGTAGCCTGCATTACCTGCATGCCATCTAAACTGAACCGTGTAGGGAACGATAAACATCACAACCGCGATAAGTTGCGCTTGCCACGGTAAATGACGCAGACCATAAGCAACAATCAATGCAAGGTAGGGCGCAATGATAATGAGATTGCGTGGAGTCACACTTTCCACAAGGATATTAAGCCCCATCACCAGTGTTAGGATAACAATCAATGCACTAATTATCCACCATTTGCGCCATGCTTGACCAAAGAGCATCGCATCAACCTGCCTTGTGATGCCGAGCTTTTTGATGGGTAGAAAAATACCTAATCCAAATAAGAAGATACCAAGTGACTCAGGATTAAATTTAAAATCATGATAAAGCGCAATGAATCCCTCAAGTGATGTGGCTGTGCCATAGGTGATGACCCCTTCGCGTTCTGCATAATTAATGACAATTCGCCATGCAATTAATAATCCTAAAACTGCAAATAGCGCAATACCACGTACATATAAATCACGATGCTTGCGTACAAAAATTAATACACATATGACTTGTCCAGCAAAGACATATATCAAAAAGGGATGCTGATAAAAGGGGATGACGCTCAAACATAGTGCCAATATGAAATAAAAGGGTTTGGGTTTACGAATAAATCGCAATAACATCCATTGAAAACCAACTGTCCCAAACGATAAAGCCGCATAGGGGCGTGCTTCATGGGTGAAAAACATAAAGATACTCAATGTCCCCAAAATTGTAACAGCAAGCCGTCCCGTCTGGCGGTCAAATATATCACTGGCTAAACGATAAAACATCGCAAGGGTTATGAATGTTGTGAGTGTCGATAGGAAGCGCACGATATTTTCGATATGACCAAAAGCATAGACCCAGATGTCCTGTAAGAAGTTCTCGGGGGGCAAAAGCTGGAACACCTGCAAGAGATGATTGGCTAATCCGATGCGTTCGATATTCTCAATCGCATAATGCACGACCCACGCCTCATCTTGTCGATAGGAACGTTCATGGAAGTGTATCGCCTGCACCGTCAGCAGAAAGAGGATGCTGAGGGCAGGGACTAATATCGTAAAAAGTGTGTTTTTTCTGGCGTGATTCATAGGCTGTCAAACATATATTGGCATCGAATCGAGATTATAGCATTGATTCAATTTCGGCGTAGTCTAGGTTTT
>CAYGTY010000366.1:0-2205 GCA_964352825.1 uncultured Anaerolineaceae bacterium | reverse complement strand
CACCTGCCTCTACCCTCTGCATGAAGCCAGCCAAAGCGCGTCCTGTATAAACAGGGTCAACGATGATGCCTTCTGTCTGTGCAATCATCCGAATCGCATTACGCTCCAAATCCGTTATTACACCATAGCCATGCGTTCCAGCAGCCGCTAACAAGTGAACATCCGCTTCGGTGACTTCAATATTCAAATCAAAGTGACGAATCGTATCCTGCGTCAACGAGGCAATTTTTGTAGGGAGTGTCTCGAAACCACTATTCATAATACCCTCAAGTTTCACATCCCAGCCCAGTAATTTTGCACCAACCAGCATCCCGACATGCGTCCCACCCGACCCCGATAGCAATATAATACGGTCAGCCGAAGTTCCTATTGCTTGAAGTTGCAAATAAGCTTCTTCCATCGCATTAATATAACCTGCCGCACCAATCGGGTTTGATGCACCCAGTGGAATAACATAAGGCTTCTTGCCCTGCTCACGTAATCCATCAGCGATAGTTTCCAACATGTCATCTATTTCGCCAGCAGGATGTTGAGTTTTACCCGACCAACGAATATCTGCACCCAACAACTTATCCAGCAATAAATTACCGTTCACCTGTTCTGGCTCATCCCCACGTAACAACAAAACACAATCCAGACCATACTTCGCAGCCGTCGCCGCCGTTTGCCGACAATGATTCGATTGTGCCGAACCCGTTGTGATGAGTGTATCTGCCCCATGCACGAAGGCATCACCAACCACATATTCCAGTTTCCGAACTTTATTCCCACCTGTAGCGAGTCCAGTTTGGTCATCACGCTTAATCAGAATACGCGGACAGTTTGACCCCAATGCTTGCCGTAAATTTGGAAGCTCTTCTAAAGGTGTCGGCAAAAACGCTAATGGAATCCGTGCTAAATCATGCGGCAAGATAGAATCGCGAAAGTTAATGATGTCACCATGTGTGGATTGCATAAACAGAGTTCCTCAATTTGATTATTCCTACAAGGTTTCGTAAGGCTGAGACCTGTCTCAACCACCAATCACATTCTATCGAATAACCTCGTCAAACAAAAATAGCCACCCAAGCCGATACCCCTTTTACTCAGAACACTGTGAAATGTTGACCAATTCTTCCAAACTTGATATTGTTGAACTTAATACATTTTGTATCCCTTGAGAATCCATCGGATTGAGATGAGAATTGTATATGAAACATACTGTGATACTCCTTTTGATTATAATTATCAGCTCCGCATGTAGCAATCTTCCAATTGATGAACGACTCTATGACGTTTGTAATGGAGATGCAGTCCAAGATGCCAATGAATATAATCTAAATATAGATGATGCAAAAATCTATGTTATCGAAAAAGCTCATACATCTCCTGAATATAAAGATAATAAAGGTACAGTTAATGATAGCCCATTAGAGGACTATACTGTAACATGGCACAAAGATGCAGATAAGGTCTCACTGATTTTGTGCATTGACGAAACCTATACAAACCTTGTAGATACTTGTATTTTTAATCAAGGGCGGAAGATCGAGAGATGGGATGCAACTTATAATTATTCACTACGAGTTGCCACAACAGGAGAAGAACTCATCAATGGTAATGGTGAATTATTATATGGCGAAACTGAATATGAGTGTCCACGAACTGCTCCATCATTACTTTTTGAAGATGGAAATACATTTATATCAACACCGAGTTTAGCCTTTGACGAAGAGCTGTTTGTTACACTCAAACCATTTCTAACAAAATAAGAGCTTTTAAAATCACCTAAACAATCAAAATCACCCGAGCCGACACCCTCGGTACTCAGATGGCTATATCCGACAAGCAATTACACAGGTGATGAACCACAATATCGCGATTCCCGACGACTATTCCTGACATCAATCCGCAACACAAGCTACACGCGCGCCATGACATGCGTTACAATGAGGTCAGGAAACTTATGTACTTCATGAAGTATCCTGAGAGGCAGGATAGTTCACCACCTTTCCCTTATCTAGGGATAAAACGACTATAACTTTTTTTAATTCACTCCGCAACAAAATTTGGAAAACGTCTTCAATTCGGCTTATAAATAACTACAGCAAGCAAAAAACAAATCGACAGCCTACCATCCTCCGCACCTTCGTTCCTCCGCCTCTCCGCGTTAAGCATTTCCAAAATTCAACATCCTAATATGTCTAACATCAAATCATCATCAAC
>CAYGTY010000365.1:0-2242 GCA_964352825.1 uncultured Anaerolineaceae bacterium | reverse complement strand
CAGGGTATATCTTAATATGCTATATTGTAGTCACAAAACATCAATCAAGCAAAAGCTATTTGAGCCACTTTTTTATATTAGGTGATTGTGATGTGATTATCTCATTTCACCGACTGCGCCAATTGATATAAACGTGGAACTTGCTCAGCAATAATTTCAATTTTACTACGGGCTTCAAACATACCACCGACACCTCCATACTCAAACGCCATCGTATCAGGTGCTTGCCAATGCCCATCTCGAATTTGTGCGATTGCCCACTCTACCATCACCCAATCTTCATCCGTGAGTTGATAATGGTCTTGACGCACTCCATCCTCATCTTGATAAGGTAAAATCCCGACAACATGCAATTCACGCAAAACGTGTGTCGGCATGGCATTTAGGTAGGTTTTTATATCGGTTACACCAAGTCCCTCGCAAGCGCGAATCCCATGTGCAACATCGAGTAACAACCCACAGCCTGTCCGATTGACAATCTCAGAAATTACAGCGGGGTCAACCGATTCTTTGAGCAAGCCATCATTCCAACCGGGATCAGGGAAAGGGATGTTCTCCACAGTGACGTGCTCGTGACCAAAGCGTTCACCTAAGAAATCAATATCACGAACTGCTTTTTCAATCACGGATTCAATGCTAATGACCTCACCCGCATCAAAGTTTGTGTCGCAGACAGCAAGGTGGGTATTGATATAATGGGTATGTGTCGTTGTTAGCCAATTCTCGACCCAATCAAGGTCTGCATCAAACACATCACCACGCCCTGCAATAAATCCAAAATGCACATATGCGCCATATGCTTTGTGGACAGGCGGAACTAAATCATCCCACGACGGACACTTAAATAAATCAACTTGAATTTTACCCTCATTGAGCAATTGTTCAGCTTGTGATGAATAGTTGATTGCAAATTGCATAATAATATACCTTTGGATTATATGAGTCTGACTATCATACACAAGGAGAACGCTATTTGCTTAAGACAACTACATTCCCATATCATTAGCCGAATGTTTCTTGTTCCCACCATACCACTCTTGCATCTTACGTGTAGACCTATCAGACGACCACGGCGCATAAGGTGCCATCGTCATACGGGCTAACATCAGCAAGACCTCATCATAATTAACACGCCACCCTTTAAAGTCCAGCCATGCTTGCTCACGATCAGCAACAACAGGTAATCCTGCATCACGTAAGGCTTCATAGGCTTCATCAAATTCGTCTCGGCTAATGCTAATTGGGTCACTTGGCAGAGGATTTGAATTATAAGGATAGCGGAAAAATTCGGCGATACCCCGTAAGGCAACGTACCCTGCTCTTAAACAAACAACCGCGCTAAAATCACGCTCTTCATCAATTACAGCGTCGGTTAAGGCAATCGCATCTAATATCGCTCCACTAGCTGTCACCCATGAGCGATGAGCGCGCGGTGAACGAAAGAAAATCAGAGGAGACAGTGAGGTATGGCTTTCTTCGAGTTGGACAAAATATTGTTCCCAGTCTTCCCATAATCGAGTCAAATCATTAAATCCACGATTGCGGTAAGCGCGTGTCAATAAGGTCACAGCGTCAGGTGGGTCGCCTGCACGGACTTCTAATAGCGCAACATATTTTTCGCGCTCCGAAAACGCACTATACATCGTGGGTAAATATGCAATCATCATCGCAATTAGAATCAAACCAATCGATGCTTCAGAGAATGACAGAAGCATCGTCGCCCAATCTATCACGGGGGCAAACCCTAATGTCAATAAAGATGACCCACTGAATAGATACGACTGATAGATGTCTCCATAGCCCAATGACCAGTAGATAGGCGCATACCCTATCGAAATCAAAAACAGCCAAACAATCGGTAACATCATGAGTGTTACAGGGGCAAAAAACGCCATATGTCGATCACGTCGGTCATAGGTAACTGCTCCAGTAAGGCGCATTTCGGTACGGATAACATAGAGTACAAAGCGAAATAACACACGGGTAAGCCACACATTATCATTACGAGGCAAAACAAGCATACGCACTGCGGACTGTAATGTGAACAATACAATCCAACCGCCGACAAGCACAGAGATAAATTTGATTACAATAAACATAAGCGACTTGGGGACTCATTCATTTTATAACATTGTATCATTGTACAACGATCGATATTGAAGCGCGATAGATGCTCCATCATGAAAGATGCAACATATCATCAATTTCGATGTCAAACGTCATATTCGCATCTAAGAAAACG
>CAYGTY010000364.1:0-2341 GCA_964352825.1 uncultured Anaerolineaceae bacterium | reverse complement strand
ACCACTGGTTGCTGAAGCTGGATTTACAGTCAATGCCATCGGTCAAATGCAAATCTGCGATACACTACAATCGGTTGATTATGATAATGTCTATGGTGTGGGTGATGTCGCCAGTATCATGATGCAATCTGGTAATCATTTGCGGATGGCGTGTGCAGTCGCGATGCCGATGGGGGCGCATGGTGCGGATAATATCATCTATCGCCTAAACAACCATGCTCAGCAACCGCTACAATTCGCTTATGCTTTGCAGTGTATGAGCCTCGGACGGCATGATGCGCTGGTGCAATTCGTGCAAGCCGATGACACCCCCCAAGATAAGATTGTCACAGGGCGAAAAGGCGCATGGATAAAAGAGTTTATCTGTCGCTATACGATTTGGTCGTTACAATTAGAAAAACGCTTCCCTGGCATATATTGGTATCCAAAGGGAATTCCTGCTGTTGAGCAACGACTGTCGGTTGCAAAGGCGTAAGTCTCATTTAGAGGTGGGTCTAAATTCTACCTCTACAAACTGCACGGAAAGGAATACAGAAAATCTCATGACAACATTTGAAGAACAACGCGGTAAATTATTTGCCATTGCCTATCGTATGGTCGGTAGCGCGATGGATGCTGAGGACATTGTGCAAGATTCGTGGTTGCGTTATCAACAACAGGGTACATCACTTGATAATCCATCCGCTTATCTACGAAAAATTGTCACCAACCTCAGCCTCGATTACCTCAAATCGGCACGGGTCAAACGTGAACAGTATATTGGTGAATGGCTACCTGAACCGATTGTCACGGACACAGCATCCCCTGCTGATGCACTCAGTAAAGCCGAAACGATTTCGGTGGCATTTTTGGTTGTTCTCGAAAAGCTCTCGCCACTTGAGCGGGCGGTCTTTCTCTTGCGTGAAGTCTTTGAATATGACTATCGTGACATTGCCGAGATGTTAGATAAATCCGAGAGTGCTTGCCGTCAGATTTTCAGCCGAGCCAAGAAACACATCCATGATAATCGCCCGCGCTTTGAAACCTCACCCGAAGCCCATACCCGTATCGTAACGCGTTTCTTGAGTGCGATTGAAACTGGGGATGTCGCCAGTATGACAACTTTATTGGCTGATGATGTTATGTTGGTCAGTGATGGAGGTGGGAAAGTCCCTGCTGCGACGCGTCCTTTACATGGGCGTGAGACCATTTTGCAGTTCTTGGCTGGCTTGCATAAACGGGCAACCGATATGGATATTCACTATCGAATGGAAGGGCATACGTTAAATGGAGAACAAGGTGCTATCGGGCGTGATTTGGGTACAGGCGAGCCATTCCTTGCTGCAACCTTTGAGGTGCATCAGGGACAGATTGTCACGATTCGCTTTGTTCGTAACCCTGACAAATTAGCGCGATTGTGACAGTCACTTGGTTGACGATATATCTTAATCTCGGCTTGCTGACAACAATAAAAAGAGTGGGATTCGCATTCTGCGAGCATATAAGTCTGTATCCGAGAAATTTCTAATATCGGGTGCAGGCTCGCGGAAGTGTTCGAGGGTGAACGTATTTATTTGAAGCGTCCGAATATAATCTTCAATAGTCCGATGATACTTTATCACCTCACTCCCCATCCACTTAACGTTGCGTGCGCCTGTTGAAAAGTAGTTATCAACAATCCAGTTGCTTCGTTTTCCAGAAGTCTCTAAAGTTTCATTATGTGAGGTTAGTATAGGATGTTCAACCGAAAATATGAGGCGACCATGCGGTTTGAGGCTACGATAAATTTGCTCAAACAGAGAGTCAATATCATTTATATAATGTATAACTAGACGGGATATAACAAGGTCAAAGGCTTGTTCGGAATACGTCCAATCTTCTATTGTATGATGATGACTTGTCCCACCCAATGGCGTAAGCTGTTTTTGCGCTAAGTCAAACATGCGTTCAGAAGCCTCAACCCCTGTATACGATTGACAACCACCACCTAAGAGTTCGACACCAAATCGACCATCACCACAACCCAAGTCTAATATATCCATCCCTGTATACTCACCCAAAACATCTAAAAATGCAGGTCCTTCAATCGTATCATTGGGGCTATCGTTGAAAGTGCGACGTTGGATATATCGTTTAAACACATCGTCTTCGTCATAGAAATTCGGTCCACTTGTCATAACATACCAACCTTATATTTTAGAATAGCATCACGTGTTAAATGGGGACGCGCTTACCTCCCTAATTTCTTTTACTCGCTGATACCAAGCCATTCTACCAACAAAAAGCCCCTCTCTGAATTGTCGGAGAGGGGTTGGGGTGAGGTTAAAAAGACTTGAAGCGAGTGGTTATTCCATCACAACCT
>CAYGTY010000363.1:0-2442 GCA_964352825.1 uncultured Anaerolineaceae bacterium | reverse complement strand
GGGGTTGTGTCACAGGCAGAAGTGAACTCGCTACGACATATTGGGCTACATCAAACCGAGACAAATACAATTCCCGAAATCTTAGAGAGTATCGTTCGCCTCAGCCCACAACATGCACCCCTCTATTTCATTACTCTCAAATTTTGGTATGAAACCTTTGGTACAGACCCCGGCATTATTCGCTTAATGTCCATTTTATGGGCGACTTTAACTGTTGCAATGATCTATCGACTGGGTATTACTTTAGGGCGTGGTCATGCAGGGTTATACGCCAGTTTGTTTGCGGTGTCTTCATGGGCGTTTATGTATTATAGTCACGAAATTCGCCAATATGCCTTTCTACTCTTTGTTTCTTCTACAGTGATATGGATATATTGGCAAGTCATTAATCGTAAACAGGCTGTACCCTTGAGCTATTGGTTTGGATTATTTCTGACTTCTGCATTAAGTATCTATATTCATTACTTCGGCATACTCACCTTAATTGGCATGGGTATTTATCATATTGTTTTTGTGAAGAAAGACCGTCGATGGGGCGTTGTTACAGGTGTGGAGCTATTGGCTGGCCTGACCTTCTTGCCATGGTTGTCGATTATGGTGCGTGGCGCACAAACAATGCCTGACCTATCTGACCGCAGTTTAGCTCCATTAGATGTGTTGTATCAACTTCTGTTTTTCCATAGTAATGGCTTGTGGTTTATCTTATTGGGTTTACTGTTGGTTGCCTTACTACGGTTTCGTCACTTATTAGATGCCCAAAAGTTTGCAGTTGTCGTTCTGATGTCAATGATTGCATCGATTTTTGTCATTCATCAGTTACGCCCTATCTTATTCGAAGGTCGTTTACGATACATCATTGTTTTCTTGCCGATGATTGCGGTTGTGGCGGGTATAGGCTTGAGTTTGTTGGGACGTTTCCAACACTTGGCATTTGTTATTTTGCTTATTTTGTTTGGAGCAGGGGTGATATTCACACAGTCCGATGTCCTCTATGATTATGCAGGTTTGGATAGAACACCCCCATATGATGACATTCTTGCTAAGATTGACATGTTGGGTGGGATGAATGAATCTTTGGTGAGTCTGAGTACGGATGCTGACAAAACTGTTGTTTCGTTCCAAGTCCGTGATTATTATAGTAAGCTCACGGGGCGCAGAATTTTGCATATTAACGATACAAATGCTAGTGAACGGCAAGCTGGAAATCTTGAGAAAACGATAAAAAATGATATTGGTTTTTGGTTAGCCTATTGGTCTGAACAAGTGCCTTTAGACCAAATGACAATATACTCCGATTTAATATTGAAGGACTTTCATCAATGTCGGCAATATATCAATGAAGACAAGCTCAAATTGTATTTTATGGCGAGGCGTGATGTTCCTTGTGATATTGTGGAATTAGATGCGCCTTTAGTCCAATATGATACGGATGTTGCTTTGTCGAATGTGTGGTCAAATATTATCGATGATACTTTGCATATTTATGTCTGGTGGCAGGATATTCCCTTTGAAACCTATGGTGTATCCTTGCAAATATTTGACGAAAACGGGGAACGGGTCGCTCAAGATGATTTTGTCATTGTTGAGGGCTTACATCATCGCGAGCTAGCTTTGGATAGGATGCCAAGTGGTGACTATGACCTGCAAATGATATTGTATAATCTAGAAAACACCTCTAGTATTAAAGGTCGTTTGTGGAATGGAACGCAATTTGACCGCTCCTTTTCAGCTGAGACAATTTTAGTTGAATAAATTGAATACCATTTAACTATTTCATGGATGTCATTACAATCAGCGTGTTTGATTCTGTATTTCTCTAATCGTTCATTATTGAGTGAGTTTAATCATGAGTAGTGCAATTCCCGAACCAGTCACAAAGCTAATCGAAGCCTTTTCTCGTTTACCGGGGGTCGGTCCTAAAACTGCCTCACGATTGACTTATTATCTCTTACGCACCCCTGATGATGTGTCCTTGAGCTTGGCGGCAGCATTAACCAACCTCAAAGAGCAGACAACCTTCTGTAGTGTGTGTTTTAATATTACGGTTGAAGACCCTTGCCCGATTTGTAGCTCATCCCAACGTGAGACCGAATCTATTGCGGTTGTAGAAGAACCGCTTGATTTAATGGCATTAGAACGGACAGGCATATATAAGGGGCAGTATCATGTCTTACATGGGGCAATCTCTCCTGTGAATGGCATAGGTCCTGATGACTTGAAGATTCGTGAGTTAGTTAAGCGCGTGGAAGAAGGTGTTATCCTTGAGGTCATTGTTGCGACGAACCCAGGCATGGAAGGTGATGCTACCGCGATGTATGTTCAGCGTGAACTAGCAGGTAAAGGGGTGAAGGTGACTCGGTTGGCGCGTGGCTTACCGACTGGTGGCGACCTTGAATATGTCGATTCTGTGACTTTGATGCGTGCCTTACAAGGACGTAGTGA
>CAYGTY010000362.1:0-2530 GCA_964352825.1 uncultured Anaerolineaceae bacterium | reverse complement strand
GGGTTAACCAGCAACCCAAGTTCTGGAAACTGTAGGGAAGTACTATGTGTACTTCCGCCTACACATTATCGATAATTATAACTATGTATTGACCTACGCAACAGGCAATTTGACCCAAAAGACAGACCCACCATCTTCGGGACAATAGACACCCACTTCACCACTCATTAACTCAATCATCTGCTTGACAATCCATAAACCGAGTCCTGTACTACTCTCATTGGCAGTTGGGCGTGTACTCAACTTACCAAATTCTGTAAACAACTTATTCTGTTCACCTTTGGGGATACCAGGTCCTTGGTCAATCACCTCGATAATACAATCGCCATCTTGAAGGTGCGTCACAATATTGATTTCTGAGTTCGCAGGTGAATATTTCAGTGCATTACTCACAAGGTTACTAAGCACTTGTGGCAAACGGGACGCATCCGCCATCACCTTCACATCATTACAGCCTGCCAGGATTGTACTAGCCTTTTCTTTTGCATGAAATTGATGGCGACCAATGACATCATCCACCACTGTTTGAACATCAAGGGGTTCAAGCTCTGCCTCACTCATGCCTGACTGAAGCTCTGCCATATCCAAAAACTCAACAATCAAGTGATTCATATTATCAACTGTTGTTTTGACAGTATCCAAAATTTGAACAACTATGGGATCACTGGTATCAACCATTTCCCGTAATAGAGTCTCAGCTAATCCAATATTGGATAGGGGTGATTTTAAATCATGCGAGGCGATGCTCAGCAAGCGCGTTTTTAGAGAATCCGCTTCACGTAAGCGATCATTTGCCATCGTCTGTAAGTCATAGACAGCTTTCAATTTTAGTTGTGTTTTGATACGAGCTTCAACTAGAGATACATCAATCGGTTTGGGAATATAATCATTCGCACCCGCTTGTAAGCCCGTTACAATATCATCGGTTTTATCCAATGCCGAGACAAGAATCACAGGCAGTTCATTGCTACTTACCTGTTTGCGGATATGTTCCAAGACTTCAAAACCATGCATCACAGGCATCATAATATCTAATAAGACAAGGTCGAAGTCGTATTCTTCTATCAATTGAATGGCAGTATATCCATCAGGGGCTTCTATTACATCGGCGTATTGCCCAACGATTCGATTAAGTAGACGGCGATTGAATTCTTCATCATCAACAACCAAAATTTTGGGTTTTTGTTCTTCAACCGCATCCAATTTGTGTGTGTGTTCCAATTGCATCATCACGACGAATTCTCCAATATCACCATCGTTATATTCATGATAAGTGAATTCATTAAGGAAAAGTAAAAAGGATTTATTTCAATGATGTTTATTTGTGGTATATGAATTGAAACTAAAGAGGATACCCATTAAGCACGCGGTAACTTGACCCAAAACACAGAGCCACCTGTTTCGGGACAATAGACACCCACCTCACCCTTCATCAAATCAACCATCTTCTTGACAATCCATAAGCCGAGTCCGCTACTGCTTTCATCGGCGGTTGGGCGGGGGCTTAATTTGCTGAATTCCATAAATAACAAGTGATGTTCGTCTTCTGGAATACCCGGTCCTTCATCAGTGATTTCAATAACAATATCGTCCTCTACCATAATGACATCAATGGTAATCTCGGCGTTGGGGGGGCTATATTTGAGGGCGTTACTGACAAGATTATTCAACACTTGTTGCAAGCGTGTACGGTCTGCCATCACATACCCTTCGATATTCAATGCCGTAATCACACTCCCTTTATCTCGTAAAGCAATTTCGTAATAGGTCAAAACCTCTAACAAGACATCTTCAATATCAACAGGTTGAAGATCAATAACAATCTCACCACTTTGCAAAGCTGCCATATCCAAGAATTCACTGATGATACTATTCATCATCGTGAGGGTTTGTTTCATCGTGTCTAATACATTCACGGCTGTAGGGTCATTAGGATCAGTCAGTTGACGCAATAAAGATTCTGCCATAAACACACTCGATAGCGGTGACTTCAAATCATGCGAGGCGATACTTAATAACTTATTTTTGAGGGCGTTGGCTTGCTGGGATTCTTGAAACGCGCGCCGTTGTGCATCAAAGGCATATTTCACCTGCAATTGTGTAAAAACCCGTGCCAATACCACACCACTATCAATCGGCTTGGGGATATAATCATTTGCCCCTGCTTCCAGCCCACCGATAATATTACTACTGTCGCGCAATGCAGACACCAGAATCACAGGCAATTCCGTACTCGGGTAATCTTCACGAAGCTCTGCCAATACATCCAAGCCATTCATGCGGGGCATCATAATATCCAACAGAATCAAATCAAAATCACCCTCGCGGATAAGTTTTAACGCCTGAAACCCATCGCCTGCTTCTGTGATTTCATACTTTCGTTCGAGCAAACGCGTCAACAAAGCGCGATTAATCGGCTCATCATCCACGATCAAAATCTGAGCAGGACGATCTTGCGCTAATATAGATGGCATAGGTGGCTGGATATTCAACGATAATCGTCTCCAAAGCATGAATAGGCTTACTTTAT
>CAYGTY010000361.1:0-2565 GCA_964352825.1 uncultured Anaerolineaceae bacterium | reverse complement strand
CCTGCTGAGGTGACTTGATATTCGGTCACTTGGGCTTGGGTTGCGCCATCTAACAAGAGAACCCGTCCATCCGATTGCGCGAGTCCGACAGCGAGAAACTGACCATTACTACTATAGGTCAGGCTAGTCACAGCTGAGCCGACTTCGACCATGCCCCGTTGTGTGCCTGTGAAGGGATCCCAAAAGCGAACTGTCCCATCATCTGAGCCTGTTGCAATGGTGAGTCCATCAGGATGCCATGCCATATCACGGATTAAGCCATTATGTCCCGAAAGAACCGCTAATTGTGTCACACTCTGGATGTCCCAGACAATGCCTGCCCATGTTTTATCGACATTGGCGGTTGTTAAGGCATTTTGTCCAGCACTTGCAAATCGTGCGCCATCGGGGCTAAATGCAATCGAGGTAATCGCTAATTGATGGGTGTTCAAAAATAGAGTCTCGAAGATATTGATATTGGGGTCTGGCACAACCTGCCACAGATGGACTGTTCCCTGTTCTGTGCCAAACATCGCTTGTGTGCCATTCGAGCGCATTTCGATGGTGGTCATGGCTTCATCAGATTCGATGATCTCAGGTAATAGTGTTAGGGCATCAGTGCGATAGACCCAGATACTATCAGAGCCAACCGCCCCCGGCATCACAAAGCGTGCGCTATCAGGTGACCATGAGAGCTGCGGAACAAAATTCCCTGTAATCGCGGTGACCTCTTGCAGTTGGTCAAGATTTGCTGTTGTGATGATTTGACGACTTTGGAGGGGAGCAGGGCGTTTCGGTTCAACAAAATAATCGCCATTTTGCCCTTCTGCAATATAACCCAATTGCCCGTTCACGTTGACATACCACCAAACAAGATTCTCAACACAACTCGGTCCACCATCGACACGGAAGGGTAAGCCCGTCGGTATCTGGACTAAGACTTCGGCATTCGGTGACGGTTGCGCGCGCAGGTTCAATACACCCGTTGTCACTTCAATATCTAAACCGACATTAATCCGTGTCCGCATATAAGGTAAATCCCCTTCGGATTCGAGGCATAGGGTATTGGAATATTCTCCATCATCCAAAACGGTTGGCGGTTGTTGCACATTGGGGTCAAATTGATTGCATAAGACGACAATCGTATTATCGGCTGATACGCGGTAATCGTAAGCTGTTCCTCCATAGGTCAAGGTAAATTGATAGCCGACGACCTCACTACCACTGCCTTGTACACCCTCACAACCCATTGCGCTGTTGGGATAGGTTTCTTGTCCCCAGTTCCAATTGGTTAAATTTGTAATGCCGAGGGGTGTCCCGACCCGATTGCTGAGGTCATTCAGTGCGATGTCAATTTGGGCAGGTGCGCCCTGTGCCGAGGCGACTATGCCAGCCATCAAACTCATACAGATTATGATTATCAAACGCCTTAGGTTATTCATTAATCTCTCCATCAACTCATTTATGCTTATGACTCTATTATGGTATAAGCTGATGAAAAATACAGGTCAACGAGGGTAAATCACAGGTGAATCGCTGGATAAAGTCTTACTTCAACCCTGGATAATCGAGAAACAAGACATCGAGTACTAAACGGACATTGGCATTGGTATCTAAGGATTTTAAGGTACGGCGTGTGGCTTCCATTGCTTGATAGGCTAATTCGGGGGTTAGCTTACTCACCAATGAACGGATTTCCTCTTTGCGGTCACTGTTGCAAGGCTTGACAGGGTTTCCATAACTTTCGAGCAGAACATCACGCCAATAGGTTTGCCAGATTTCTAGCACATAGCGCAACTGGGGTTTATCGCGCCCCATTTTTCGGCTGAGTTGGTCAGAGATTTTCATGCGTTCAACACGGTCACTGGCTAAGATGTCGCGCAACATATCGAGCATATCACTACGGAATACTAGCTCATCGTCATTTTCGAGTGCCGATAACGCCCATCCCATGCGACCACTGCTCAAACGAGCAATCAGGTCTGCCCGTGATTCTTCTGTTCCACGTATCATCAATTCATCTTTGATAATATTCAACGGTACGGGGCGCAGTGGGATAATCTGTGAACGGCTGGTGATGGTTGATAAAATGCGGTCAGTCGATTGCGCCAATAAAATCAGGACGGCATAAGATGCAGGTTCTTCGAGTGTTTTCAGGAGCGCATCTTGCGTCTGTGGCGATGCTCCATCAAAGTCATCAAAAATTGCAACCCGATAGCGTGATGAATAAGGTCTGAGTGATAACATGCGCGTGACGTTACGGACAGCATCAATCTTCAAACGCCCTGTTTCATCCGTCTGTGAATAAATTAAATCAGGGTTATTACCACTGAGTGTGCTTTTGCAGGCTTTACACTGATAACAGGGACGTTGTTCTATATCTTCATGCTGGCAATTTAACGCCATCGCAAACGTCTGCGCGAGGGTCATCTTACCGACGGAACGTGTGCCTGTAATCAGAAACGCATGACGTGTCCGCCCATGACGCAAGCCTTTTTTTAAAAAGTCGATTGCCCAATCATGCCCTTGAATATGCCAATTGTGTGTGAAATTTGTTTGTGTTGTCATGTCTGTATTATACAACTG
>CAYGTY010000360.1:0-2759 GCA_964352825.1 uncultured Anaerolineaceae bacterium | reverse complement strand
CCAAAAGATCATCCGTGGTTTATTCATCTAGCCGAAGGAACTGATGAAATAGCACAAGGTGAGTTTAGTAGACTTAAAGACTTGGGGTGTATCAGAGAAAATACGATCATCGTACATGGTGTTGGGTTAACTCTTGAAGATGTAGAAAGCGCATACTACGATTTTACAAGCTCAAAAGGTACAGGGCTTATCTGGTGTCCAAGTACAAATCTTTATTTACTAGATAAAACTGCAATGGTAGATCATTGGGATGTAATCAACGCAGGCTTTGTCGGGATGGGAAGTGACTCAAGACTAACGGCAAATGGTGATCTGTTGGATGAGTTTGCATGCGCCTACCAGATTTGGCATTGGGCATATGATTGGTTAATCAATATGATATATGAGTGGAATCCGTTGATCCTCCGACTAAAGGATGTTGGTTACTTTAAGTATCTAAATCGAGCAGATTGGATAGCCTTCCAAGATAATCTTGTCCCAGAACAAAATGAGACTTTTCCACATTCACTTCGCGCTATGCTTAAATTAGTTATCAAGAGTGGCATCCCACAAATTGGCGATCCTGAGATGATGGCGAAGTTCCCACATATCGAAACTGTTTCAGCATTGTTAGATGGTGTACCCAAATCCATCAATATTCAGCTTGCGCGACAGATACAACGATGCAAACTTAAGGAAACAGGGTTAGAATTAACAGAGACACCACGCAAACGATTCTGGATTTTTTAGTGTATTGGTAGCCATTCATGATAGACATTCTCTTTGGACAATCTTATTACCTCCGCTTTGATACCAAGTTATACAATGCGATGCAACCTTATCCGCCATTGGGTACACTCTATGCCGCCAGCTATATGCGAGAACGTGGATATGAGGTCGCCTTATTTGATGCGATGCTCGCAGAATCAACCCAAGCATGGGAACTATCGCTACAAAAGCATAAGCCACGTTACGCCATCATCTTTGAGGACAACTTTAATTATCTGAGTAAGATGACACTCATTCGGATGCGTGAAGCCGCGTTTGAGATGATTGATTATGCAAAAGCACATGATTGCACGATTATTGTCTGTGGCGCAGATATGACCGACCACACCGCCCTCTATTTAGAACAAGGTGCAGATTATGCTCTTATGGGTGAAGGTGAAGAAACGCTAGGTGAATTACTGGATTATTTAGAGTCTGTCCAGCAACAGGAGTCAAGCACCAACGAAGACGACCTATATAAAATTCAAAGCCTCGCCTATATGCACGACGGGAAAATGGTCAAAACGCCAACCCGCCCCGTCTTACAAAAACTCGATACCATACCCTTCCCAGCATGGGATTTAGTTGAACGTGACCTCTATCGTGATTTATGGATAGGTCATCACGGTTATTACAGCATGAACTTGGTCACCACACGCGGTTGCCCTTTCCACTGTAATTGGTGCGCCAAACCGATTTGGGGACAAAAGTACAATTCCCGTACCCCACAAAATGTCGTTGATGAAATCGTTTGGCTAAAAGAACACTTTGACCCTGACCACATCTGGTTTATGGATGACATTATGGGGATTCGTGATAAGTGGATAGAAGAATTTGCGGATTTATTAGACCAAGCAGGTGTCCACATCCCATTTAAAAGTCTTAATCGTGCCGACTTACTCTTGCGTGGTAATACAATTCCAGCCTTAGCGCGTGCAGGGGCAGACATCATTTGGATTGGTGCAGAAAGTGGTAGCCAGAAAATCCTTGATGCGATGGATAAAGGCACACAAATTGAGCAAATTTATGAAGCGACAAAAAAATGTCATGAACACGGCATTAAAGTCGCATTCTTCTTGCAATTCGGTTACCCAGGGGAGACACGCGAAGATATTGAACTCACACTCAAAATGGTGCGTGACCTCATCCCTGATGACATCGGCATTAGTGTGAGTTATCCATTACCCGGAACACCCTTTCATGAAAGCGTAAAAAGCGAATTAGGACGCGAAAATTGGTATGATAGTGCTGACCTCGCGATGCTCTATCAAGGACCATTTGCAACCGATTTTTACCGCCAACTCCATACCGTTGTTCATAAAGATTATCGGTCACGCAAAACATGGCATCGTATCCGCCATTTACTCTCAAATCCGAACTATCTACAACCAGCTCTTATTCGTCAAACAGCCAGCATGATTTACCATCGTCTTACCTTACCCCTCGCAGAACGTAAGCTCGACCAACTGGCGCAACTACCGCACGAACCGACCCGTGTGCCGAATGTTGTGATTGAATAGTTTGGCAGAGTATCATTGCTTGGATAAACTACACTAATTGATAACATGAGCAGGGGTGAAGCTGATGGCAAAAAAAGAGATTGCTGTACGGACAATTTATATTCAAAAATTCTTTGACCCAGGGCAAGAAATGGTTAAGGCTCGTAAAAACCCACAAGACACACAAGCCCTTATCAAAGCCATGCGTCGCTTAGAAATGGCAGACCAAACGCTAGAACGTGAACTTAAATCATTTGCAGATAAAGGCTTCGATATCGCATCTGTATTAGAACATCCACGCGAAAATGCTGGTGAACATGATTTACTGGTGACGCTGATTTTGTCTAAAGATAGTGATGCCTAAAAATCACACTCTAAACGTATATAGTTTATAGGTAACTACTTTATGGATTTATTGTTAGCACATGGTTACTTTTTATATGATGACCCACACGAACTACAGGTCATGAAGCCATACCCACCACTTGGGATTCTCTATATTTCATCTTATTT
>CAYGTY010000359.1:0-2802 GCA_964352825.1 uncultured Anaerolineaceae bacterium | reverse complement strand
TAATATACTTCTATCTTGTTTTGTTTTTGTATTTATATTATACCTATAGGGGTATGGGTATATAAGGATAAATCTGATGGAACAAAAATTGCATCTCGATGAACAACAAGCTGAACGCTGTGAATATAACAAGAAAACGCTGAATCGGATTCGCCGTATTAAAGGTCAACTGACTGCGCTAGAACGTCTGATAGAAACAGATGAAGGCACATGTGAAGATCGTGTGATTCGTGCGCGCACAGTCGAAAAAGGGATGACGAGCCTAATTACCCACTTGGTGGATTGTTATATTGAAAATACAGCCCAACATGAGATGCAAGCTAACCCAGAACAAGCCGTGCAGGATTTGCAGAGAATCCTCAAACTGATGAATAATTAGCTCCACAGGAGATATAATGTCAACAAAAGAAGTCACGCTACCGATTACAGGTATGACTTGCGCGATGTGTGTAAAAAATGTTGAACGCACATTGAATAAAGCAGATGGAGTCACTGCAGTTGCGGTGAATCTGGCAACAGAACGCGCAACCATTAGCTATGATGGCGATAAACTCAAAACAACTGACCTCGTAGGACAAGTCGAAAAATCAGGATATGGTGTCGCCACAGCCCAAGTTGAACTCCCGATTACAGGCATGACTTGCGCGATGTGTGAAAAGAACGTCAATCGAGCCCTCAAGAAACCAGAGGGGGTATTGGATGTATCTGTCAACCTAGCGACAGAAAAAGCAACTGTCACTTATTTACCGGGTGTTGTTCGTCGTAATGACCTCATAAGCGCAGTTGAAAAAGCAGGCTATGGGGTGATTGATACCGCCAATATGGAATCGCCCGAAGATGCCGAAGCCCAAGCACGCCAAGCTGAAATTGACCGTCAAACACGCTTGGTCTGGATTGGCGCATTGTTCACGATACCCTTAACTATCTTGAGTATGACCCGTCACTTCATGCACCAAATCCCATTTATCATGGATACTTTCCCGTGGTTGATGAGTGATAGCTGGTTATATATTTTTGGCGCGATGGCAACCCCAGTGGTCGTGATTTTAGGTCGCCAATATATCGTGGGTGCATATAAATCACTACGTAATGGTACAGCCAATATGGATGTTTTGGTGGCGATGGGGTCATTGGCAGCCTATGTCTATGGCTTGATTGTCTTAGCTGGCATGATATTCGGATTTTCTGATGTGGTTGGTAAGTCGGATTATTTTGAGTCTGCGGCAGTGATTCTAACTTTGATTACCTTGGGTAAATTATTAGAAGCCCGTGCTAAAGGGCGTACCAGTGATGCGATTAAGAAACTGATGGGACTCACACCGAAAACTGCCTTAATCATCCGTGATGGTGAAGAAGTGTCTATTGCCATTGATGATGTGATTGCAGGGGATATGGTGATTGTCAAACCAGGGGAACGTATTCCAGTTGATGCCGTTGTTGTTGAGGGTCGTTCCTCGATTGATGAAGCTATGCTGACAGGTGAAAGCATGCCTGTGAATAAGACAATCGGTGATGATGTGATTGCTGGCACAATTAATAAGCAAGGACGCTTAGTGATTGAGGCACAACGGGTTGGACGGGATACTGCACTGGCTCAGATTATCCGCCTTGTTGAGCAGGCACAAGCGACTAAAGCACCGATTCAACGAGTGGCTGACCGTGTCTCCTCTTATTTTGTCCCAATGGTCATTACACTAGCAATTGTTACACTGATTGGCTGGTTGACGATTGGTCAAGCAACTTTCCCACAAGCGATTCTTAATATGATAGCAGTTCTGGTCATTGCTTGTCCCTGCGCATTGGGCTTAGCAACACCGACAGCCATTATGGTCGGGACTGGGCGTGGTGCGGAGTTAGGCATCCTTTTCCGCAATAGTGAATCCTTAGAAAAGACCCAAGCCTTGACCACCATTTTGCTTGATAAAACAGGCACGATTACTCAAGGTGAACCTTCTGTGACAGATGTCATCGCAGTTGGTGATGTCGATGAAAATACAGTATTACAATGGGGTGCATCTGCCGAAAATGCAAGTGAACATCCATTAGCTACAGCAATTGTCGAAAAAGCCAAAGCCAATAATCTCAAGCTATCGTCAATAGATAGCTTTGAAGCTATTACAGGTCGTGGTATCCGTGCTGAAATTGACGGACATACTATCTTAGTGGGTAGCCCACGCTTCATCGCTGAAAATGATATTGTGACAGAAAGCCTTACAGAAGCCATACAAAGCCTACAGAATAATGCGCGGACAGCCGTCATGGTGGCAAGAGATGGTGAACTCTTGGGCGCAATTGGAATTGCAGATACCGTCAAAGCGTCATCTAAACAAGCTATCGCAAACTTACAGGCACAGGGTCTAAAAGTAGCGATGGTCACAGGGGATAATCAACAAACAGCTCAAGCCATCGCGCGTGAAGTCGGCATTGAGACAGTCTTTGCTGAAGTCTTACCCGAGGATAAATCAAATACCGTGAAATCTTTGCAAGAAAAAGGTGAGGTTGTCGCGATGGTTGGTGATGGGATTAATGATGCACCTGCACTCGCACAAGCTGATATTGGTTTTGCGATTGGGACAGGCACAGATGTTGCGATGGAAGCCAGTGATGTGACCTTGATTAGTGGTGAACTAACAACCGTAGCAACTGCTATCACACTCAGTAAAGCCACTATGCGGACGATTTATCAAAATCTGTTCTGGGCATTTGTGTATAACATTATCTTGATTCCTGTTGCCATGCTCGGCTTATTGATTCCGATGTTTGCAGCAGGGGCGATGGCATTCTCGTCTATTTTCGTGGTGA
>CAYGTY010000358.1:0-2818 GCA_964352825.1 uncultured Anaerolineaceae bacterium | reverse complement strand
GTCTTCTAGCAAAATTTCACCATTGCGTAAGGCTTTGAGAGCAGCGGAATTACGGTCTTTAGCTTGGAGCTTATTCATAATCTGCGCCAAGGACTCGATAATATCGGTCATGCTCATGGCGAGTTGCTGCCCAATGGTTGAATTGGTATATCCACCTGCGACATAAAGCAAAATCTGACGTTCGGTATCGGTCAGGCGTTGTTGGTCAGTATCTCCACCTAATAAGCCTGTGACGATTTTTTCGGCAACACCGCGCCCTAAGACCAGTTCACCATCAATGACTTTGCGCATGGCTTCAAATAATTCTTCTTCACTAGCGGATTTCAGAATATAGCCATTTGCTCCTGCCCGTAATGCTCGCACAATATAGGCATCGTCATCACGACCTGTCAGCACCAACACTTTAACATCAGGAGCTTGACGTTTAATCATCGGCAAAACCTCTAAACCGCTTTTGTTCGGCATATTAAGGTCAAGAATCAACATATCGGGCTTTGCTTCTAAGGTTACATCGAGTGCTTCATTTCCATCCGCCCCTTCACCAACGATGATATACCGCTCATGGGTTTCGATGAAGCTAGCAAGGGTTTTACGCAGAATCGTATGGTCATCGACAAGCACAATCCGCACCATTGCGTCACGTCCACGTGCAGATGCGTCGCGTAGTCTATCGGTTTGAATTGTCTTTGCCCATTCAGGTCTTTGCTCAGCAACATCCGTCTTGGCTGGGTCTAATTCTGCTGTTGTTGGAATAGTTGCACGTAACGCGCGTGCCAAGGTCTCCATCGATTGGAAGCGGCGATTCGGATTCTTCTCCAATAGCTTGAGGATAACCGTTTCCAAAGCAACAGGGATCGTGCTGACCACCTTCGATGGTGAGGGCGGTTGTTGTTGAACGTGTTGTAACAACAACGCCGTAATATCATCGGCATCAAAGGGTAATTCGCCTGTGACCATCTCATACAAGACAATCCCCAACGAATAGAGGTCTGTACGACTATCGAGGTTATGCCCTTGTGCTTGCTCAGGTGAGATATAAGCAGGTGTACCAATCACCATACCGGGGGCTGTCACACGTTTACCAGTCGATGGACGCGCCAAACCCAAATCCATAATTTTGACTTGACCTTGAGGCGTGACCTTAATATTGGCAGGTTTAATATCGCGATGAATGATGTCATTATTATGCGCATAATCCAGCGCAATCGCAATTTGTGTTCCCAGTTCCACCACGACTTCAGGGGACGATGGGATATAGTGTGTCAGCGAGTCACCTTCCACAAATTCGACCACAAGAAAATGCCGACCATCATCTTCACCAATATCAAAAATAGACATGATGTTGGGATGATTGAGGTGCGCGGCAGCTTTTGCTTCTTGGAAGAAACGTTGTGCAGTTGTCTCACGAACATGGGGTAAGAGAACCTTGAGTGCAACATCACGCCCAAGCAGACCATCAAATGCTTGATAGACCGTTGCTGTCGAGCCATCACCCAGATGCGCCCTCACCTCATATCGATTGTTGAGTTTTGTTCCAATCATATGTTTAAACCACTTGTTATCATTAGGCTGCAAATTTGTATGCTAGCTATGTTTACCCATAAAAGCCTAGATAAACATTAATTTGTCCCATAGTTTAACACAGACTGTCATATTGCACATCGATTAATGATACGATTTTGTTACATTGAGGAATTGGGAGTCCAAACAGGCACTCCCATGATCTATTTTTGGCTCTAGGGAACGGATTTTCCATTGGCTTTTTCGAGCAATCCATACCATTCGAGGCGTGTCAAATTTACATCCACCGCTGGCACACTGTCGGGGATGCGTTTGGGATTCATTGTTCCCAAAATGGGCTGAATCGTCGCAGGGTGACGTAAGAGCCAAGCGAGTGCAATCGCTGAGGCTGTTGTCTCATGGACACCCGCGAGCCGTTTGATTTCTTCCGCAACCGCTTTGACATTATCGGGTGCATCATCCGCAGGGTTGAAGATTTGACCGCGCGCAACAGGTGACCATGCTTGAATCACCATATCGTTTGCACGACAATAATCGAGTGTGCCGTGTGCGCCTGTATACGATTGCCCTTGATTATTAAAGAAGATACCATCACTAATCAATTCATTATGGAGGAGGCTTAATTCAATTTGATTGATGACAAGCGGTTGGTCAATATATTTTTTCAGGAGATCAATTTGAAAGGATGTATGATTACTCACACCGAAGTACCGTACCTTACCACTCGACTGCAAATGGTCAAAAGCACGCGCCACTTCTTCAGGTTCGACAAGGGCATCAGGGCGATGGAGTAACAAAATATCGACATAATCAGTATTGAGGCGTTGCAGAGTGGTCTCAACTTTAGTGGTTAAGTTGGCATAGCTAAAATCAAAATGTCCGATACTCTCCTCATGGACTTCATCAGGCAAGATAATCCCAGACTTGGCTTGTAAGAAGATTTTCTCGCGTAAGCTAGGGTCGTTCTTAATCACCTCGCCCACCAACATATCGGACTTGCCCCGTGTATAAATATCAGCAAGATCGATAAAATTGATGCCATGCTCAACAGCCGTATGAATCAATGTGTCCGCGCGATCATGTAAGTCTTGTGTGAGCGGTGTACTATCCCAAGACCCACCCAGATGCCATGTCCCAAATGCCAATTTCGAGGCATCAATATCAGTATTGGGGATACGATAAGTTTGCATAATTTATTTTATCCTTCAATCATAAAATCATTCCCTAAACTGTAACCTAGTCACCATCTGCAAGCAACAGAGAGTTTATATCAAAGGTTTAAGAGCTTAAATTCAGA
>CAYGTY010000357.1:0-2981 GCA_964352825.1 uncultured Anaerolineaceae bacterium | reverse complement strand
CGATTTTTAATTTTTGCGATAAGTCTATTACTATGGGTTGTCACACTTCCGACGACTGTTGTTATGGCATGTAGTGGTTATCCTTACTTTGGTGTGGACGATTTACCCGCGATGGATTTATTAGTTAAGGCAACTGTCATTGATACCGATGATAGGGGATATAACGCGATTTTACGGATTGAAGACTACTATAAGGGTGAGGGTAAACAATTAGTGGTTGTGAATCGTTACCCTGCTAGCCTAGAATCAACTCGCAGTGTACGGGGTTATGACACCAGTTGTTTATATTCAGGGCGTGGACACCGCTGGCAAAAAGGGTCACAGGGATACTTCGGACTCCGCCCTAATGATGATGGCACCTATACAGATAGCTACGGGGGAACAGCACACTTTTACGTGTGGGATGGACAAATTACGTATCAAGATGGGAACACAGAAGGTTTTGCTTTAGAGTTCGATCAACCCTTTACGATTACAGAAGATGCTTTTATCGCAAAACTCCTTGAAGCAGGTGAGCGCGATGAACCTATTCAACCAACTATAGACGATATTCAACGTTATCCATTGATGCGCTATTTAAATATCACAACCGAAAATGGTACTCGCTATCAAATCAACCCAGACCGTAGTATCAATCAAATCCCTGATACCGCACCACTGGCAATTTCTCCTGATGGCGCACATGTGGCGTTCAAATTGGATGACAAGACCATTGGCTTTCAATATTATTGGACAGAATATCAGGATGCTGAACAAGCATATGTCTACGAAAACGAACCTATAGAACTTTATGGACAAGATATGAAGTTTTCTAAAGATAGTCATATGGTGGCAGTATGGGATAATGAAGAACTTCATGTTTATCTCTTTGATAGCCATACGAGAGGTGGATATGGAAACAAGATGAATATGACGGAAATCGCTTATGCTGAACTTGATACCTCGATAGATATGATGTGGAGTGCCGATAGTAGTACCTTCGCTTGGGAAGATGCCACAGGGGTTTGGCGTTGGAATCTATTCGAGGATACTGAACCAACACAAGTTACAGATGCTTCAGGCTTACTGGATTTATCAACTTATGGTCGTTATGTGCGCTATGGGGAAGTTGATGATTGGACATTATTCGACAGTGAAACAGGGGAAACTTTTGACAAAGCTCTTGCAGCACCGACAGAACAATTTTTAGTCTTTGTTGATAGTGATGAAAAGCCGATTCCCGACTGGAAAGAAGCCGATTGCAAACCCCCATTACGTGAAAATTGTGCTTCATATATTTATCCGCGCCACGAATACGAAACCGTATCTGTATTCTCTTATCAGATGGAGCTTATTGGCATTAAAGGCTGTGGTAGTTTAGATGCGTGTGACATTCGTGGCTACTCTTGGCATCCGTCTATTGGCGAAACGGGTTATATTGGCGGACGTTATATTGGTGCATTCCAATCTCATATCCGACAGATTGAATATGATGTATTCTATGACCAAGTGGCTGTGTTACGTGGGGATTATCAAATCGAGTTTAAGTTTTATGATAGTCGATATTTTGACGAAGAAGAGAACTTACCATATTTAGATTATGTGAATTTGGAGTTTGATTTAGATAGTCCGATTGCATCGATAGAGTGGGGGCAGCCGATTTTCTATGACAGCTTTATGCAGACAGCTACACAATATCTTCCTTAATTGAAAATTCTATTAGGACGGTAATCGGAGTTGATAGATGACCGTCCTTATCAGCGTATCTATAATTTCGAGCAGACCGAATCCGTAAATTCTTGTGTACTCACGCCACCACTACCCACAATGTCAGCTGTATTGCCACCATCACTGAGGGTTGTATAGACAGCTTCTTCGATTGCGGTTGCGATGTCTGCTTTTTTCCAGTGATGACGAACAAGCATCGCTGCACTGAGGATAACAGCGGTTGGATTCGCAATACCTCTACCTGCAATATCAGGAGCTGACCCATGAACAGGTTCGGCAATCCCGACAGAATCGCCAAGATTTAAAGCAGGTGCAAGACCGAGTCCACCACCCCATGCTGCCGCCATATCCGACAAAATATCACCGTACATATTAGAAGTCACAACAATATCGAAGCGTGTTGGTTCTTTGACCATCCAATATGCTGCAGTATCGACGAGTAATTCATCAGTTTCGATGTTTTTATAGTGATGCGAGACTTCATATGCCACCCGACGGAACAACCCATCTGTTTGGGGCAAAACGTTCCCTTTATGCACAATCGTCACCCGTTCACGTCCTTCGACTTGAGCGAGTTTAAAGGCAGTATGGGCGATGCGTTCAGTAGCATAACGGGTAATCCGTTTGGTAGCTGTACCTGTGTCTCCATCAGCCGCCGTATGCTCATCACCGATATAAAGGTCTTCTGTGTTTTCGCGGACAACAACCAAATCAACCCCTTCGCGTGCAGTCGGCACAGGTAGATAACGGGTTGGGCGTAAGTTGGCATAGGTTTCCATGATGCGACGTAATTTGACAATAGGGGATGAATAACCTTCAACAGGATAAGATGGTGAGCTACATGCACCAAATAAAACAGCTTTACACTCTTGAGCTAATTTGACAGTTTCTTCGGGTAGGGCATTGCCTGTTTCTTGAAAGGTATCCCAACCTGCATAAGCAGTATGGATTTCTAGGTCAGGGAAAACTTGTTTGAGTACTTGTACGGCAGCAGGCACAACTTCATGACCGATACCATCACCTTCAATTACACATAACTTCACAGTAACTTCTCCTCAAATAGATAATTCAGTTGGATTAAAAATATTCTGGGTATCAGAAATAATCAGGAAAAAACTGTTTAGTTAATGTTGTTTAAGTATGGTTGTGGGACAAAACAATGACCAACATCGCTATTGTCGCATATTAAATTGGGTTTGTCGAATGTTTATGAATAATAGTTGGATAATTATATCAAAGTATCCATAGACAACTGTATTGATGGGTTACTTTAA
>CAYGTY010000356.1:0-2993 GCA_964352825.1 uncultured Anaerolineaceae bacterium | reverse complement strand
GAGGTCTTTTTCGGTAATTTGTGATAGTCGGCGCACATCCATATTGTCTTCGATGTCTGCCAGTTTGACGTGTCGGGCAATGGTATTTTGTTTGGCGCGGTCTACAAATTGCTCATAGCTCTCGTCATCGCGTCGGGTCAGGCAATCGAGGGCGGTGAGAATATCATCTGAGTAACCCATCTCGCGGAGATCATCGAAGCTATAATCGCTATCTTCAACTACATCATGTAGGACAGCAACAATGCGCGCGCTTTCCCCTTCGACAGCAAACATCACCCGTAGCGGATGCAAAATATAGACCTCGCCTGCTTTATCAACTTGACCCTGATGGGCTTTTGTCGCTAGCTGGATTGCGTCCTCAAGAGTTGGCATTTTTCTTGTTCCTCAGATAGTTAATCGCCGATTGTGCTGCTTCGCGTCCTTGTCGGATGCGGTCATCCAGTCGGGCGACTCCGCGATGTTGCGGATGGGCTTCACTATAATCACTGCCCACCAGATAGACACCCTCAGGCAAGAGCGTTTGTATGGCTTGCATATTCTCGTGGTGGTCGTCATCGTAACAAGATAGCGGGTCGGCTTCTGACCAATAATGCACACGCTGGACAATTGGGTTCTCCCCCCATCCAAAGTGGGCAATCGCTTCATTGATAATCTTGTCATGGTCGATGTGAGCATGGGTGCGGACACCGAGTTGAATCAGTAGATGGTCACTATCAGGGACACGGCTGGGATGGTCGGTCACAAATAAGCTGGGGTATTCCATGCCAAATAATGTGCCGATATTGTCGGGCAGGTCACGTTTATGATAGCCCAGCGACACACGGAAAATCGAATCATAGTGATAATCGCGCAGGCGTTCTGAGATTTCGGGGACAAAAGTATAAAACATACGCTCAGTAAAACGAGCAGGTGAGGCAACAATCAAGCTCCCTGCATCATACATCATGCCGTTTTCCATACAAATCGTGAAGCGTCCTTCGATGCGTCCAATCGAACTGACAGCCATCCGCATCAAGCGTCCTTTGGTCAGGCGTTTAGCAAAGGCAGTAATCAGCGATTCTGTCCCATCTTTAAAAGCAATATCCCCATCCTGAATATCATATGTCGCTTCACCCAATTCAAGCTCATTGAGGATGCCCCAATTGTCTGTGTTTTGGGTCGCAATCACACCACCATCGAGTACAAATCCATTGTCACTAGCGGAAATGATACTGCCACCAAAACGCGGTTTGACTTCAATCACGGTATAGCGAATATTCTGTTTTTCGAGTTCATAGCAAGCGGCAAGCCCTGTTAAGCCCCCACCAATCACAACAACGTCACGCATATTTTATCTTTCTATAAGTCCGTATTCGATATAATTCCATCATAACCCAAATCATCATTCTACACAGGTCTGTTTTTGAGGTGCAGTCTCATAAGCTATGTTATGCTTAAGCTAGATAAGACATCCATAGGAGAACATACATTGAATTTCAAAACATTCATACTGATGATTGCAGTTTTGACAATGACGATCGTCAGTACCGCTCAAGAGACTGAAACCGAAACCTTTACGAGTTCATTTCTGGGAAATCTGATTGTGGAGTACCCCTCGGATTGGCAAGCCTACGACGACGAAAACGAATTTGTGACAGCAGTCGCTAAGGGTGAAGTGTCGATTAGTAACACCCTTGATGAAGGGGAAGCCGCACTACTCTTCCTAACCCCACAAGGTCTTGATTTTGCTGGATTGCCATCAACCGATGCTAACAGTGCATTACAAGCTCTCATCGGTGAAATGCCACCCGAAACAGTTGAATCGGAACTCATCAGCGAATATGGTAACGGGACACAATTTGAGTTTGGCATGGGTAACGACATGAGTTTTATCATTGGGGCATTTGACCGCGATGGCATTCCTTTGATTGCAATTCTTGGCATGAACAATGCACCCGAAGCCGATGTGGAAATCTTATTTAATGTGATGAAAACAGTTCGCTATACACAAGGCGCATTTGATAATGTCAATATTGCTCTGAGCCAGCGTGTTGTTGACCCAACTTATGGCTATACCTATTTTGTTCCTGCGAATTGGAATCAATATGATGATTTTGGTTTTGAGATCATTGATACATTTGATACAGGGACGGTCTTCCTACTCAATGCCGATACACTCGAAGAAGATGAAGATTTTGACGAGATCAATTTGGAAACCATGGTGCAAGCCGAGTTAGAACTCATCGCGCCTGATGTAACGGATGATGTCGAAGTGATTATTGAAGACATTGATGAGATTAACGGCTATCCTGCGCGGGAAGTCCTCATGTTCTTAGATGAAGATGAAGCCACCGAAGAAACACCGCCATTCGAGTATGGGTTTATCTTAGTTGATTTTCTCAATGACCAAGTTTTACTGGTGGCAATGTATACACCCCCAGAAATTGGTACAACGTCCATCTATGATTATCTGCCGACCTTACGTGCAATCGCAGAATCTTTTTATTATGGTCCATTTGAGACATTTGATTCAGAACTTGACCATGCAGGGCTAACGCTACCGTATCCCAGTGACTTCTTGGTAGATGTTTCAGATGAAAACCAGATTATCCTGAGCAAAGATGACATCACAATGACCATTAATAGCCCTCAGAAAAACATCGAGCTTTATGCTGACGTTGCCGAAGGGGATATGTCCGACTTTGCTACGTTTATTGCTTCTGAAAATGGCTTTGGTGAGCTTGATGTTCAAGTGATTCCAATTGGACACCCCAACTTAACCCGACTGTTTACTACGCCGCTAGGGGAAACAGATACATTCACGGCTATCTTCATTGAATCGGATGCAGGGGTTATCACGCTCATCGCCACTTACCCTGATGCTGTATTTGAGGACCTCATCCCAACTATCGAAGGGATTGCTAGTCAGATTCGATTGAGTGCAGAGGATACAGAATAGCGATTCGCAATTTATTGTATAAGGATGGATACGCATGTGTTCATCCTATTGCACT
>CAYGTY010000355.1:0-3025 GCA_964352825.1 uncultured Anaerolineaceae bacterium | reverse complement strand
TTTGGTTTTTGCTACATGAGCTGGGACGCAGAGAAACGCATAAAAGAGCGGGTCGAATAATAGCGATTCAGATGATAGATTTTTACTCATTCCTCAGCACTGTATGTTATAGTCGAGAATATGCCATGCTGTGATTTAAATTCACATGGATAGAATCGTTAATCAATCGTGATAATGAAAAGGAATCATATGCCCACCATTATTGTTGCATCGCAGAATCCTGTGAAAGTCAATTCTACCCTAGAAGCCTTCCAGCGCGTTTTCCCTGATGATACATTTGATGTATCGGGAGTCGCTGTGCCATCGGATGTATCTGACCAGCCCATGACTCATAGAGAGACGATGCAAGGGGCGTTCAATCGAGCAACCCATGCGCGCAAGGCTCAGCCTGATGCCGATTATTGGGTCGGGATTGAAGGCGGGATTGAGGATACCGACATGGGGATGCAGTGTTTTGCATGGGTGATTATTCTCAGCACAGTGGATAAAGTCGGGCGTGGGCAAACGGCTATATTTTACCTACCGCTAGAAGTCGCAACACTGGTTCGGCAAGGAGTCGAATTAGGGCATGCCGATGACCAAGTATTCGGGCGCGAAAATTCTAAGCAAAGCAACGGCGCAATCGGGCTTTTAACGGCTGATGCTGTTGACCGCACATCTTATTATGTGCAAGCGGTGATTATGGCACTTGTTCCCTTCAAAAATCCCAGCCTGACATGGTAGCTATTGCTCATCAGCATATTGTGTGAGCCACTCACTGACAGCTTCGACTTCATGTTTGCCTTGGGCAATTTCGAGGATAAATCCGAAGGCTTCATCGGATTTGCAGGTGAAGGTATAGCCATTGGCTTCGAGGAATAGTATCAGGGCTTGTTGGGCGGTGCGTTTGTTGCCGTCACCAAAGAGATGATGATAAGCGATGCTATGTAAGAGTGCTGCCGCTTTATCAATGATGGTCGGGAATTGTTCTTCGCCAAAAATCTTAATCAAGGGGCGGTCTGTTGCCGAGCGTAAGAGACGACGGTCACGGACTTGGGGACGATGCCCTACAATTTCCTCATTAATCACATAAATATCAGCCGCAGATAAATAGCGAACCATGTTCATTCATTCCTGCAATGCCTATAACTTGTAGCCCATTGTACGACGCATCACAAATTCATCGCGTTCTTCGATTTGGTCACGCAAGCGGTTGAAGGAGCTTTTGAGTCGCTCTAATGTGAGTTCTTCTTCTTCTGCATTGACCAATTGTGTGAGTGCATAAATCGCAACTTCACGGATGAATGCCCCTGGGTAACCCACCAGCTTTTCGGCAATTGCGGCGTGTTCATCTTGCCACATCTCGCCGACATATTTCTTGAGCATCTTTTCGGCATCACCGACAGTGCGCGTTTCTGGAATGATGAAAATACGGTCTAAGCGTCCGGGGCGTTTCATCACCCGTTCATCAATGGCTTCAGGATAATTGGTTGTCGAAATCATCAATGTGCCTGACTCATTTTCAAAGGCTTCCGACCCGTCCAACACATTCAGAATAAGGGCTTTTTCATCATTGCTGAGGTAAGCATCCAATTCTTCTAAGATAATCAATGTCGGTTTATTAGAATCGGCGGCAACATATAAAGCCCGTTGAATCTTCCAGAACGATGAACCATCACTATCGGCACTCGAAATATAGATAGCTTGATAATCTTTTTCGATGATGCGCTTGGCGAGTGCATTACATAACATGGATTTACCTGTCCCCGGCACACCCGCAAACAAGAGCTTACGGAAGGGGTTGAGGTTCAAGCGTGTATAGATGCCAACACCACGTTCAAAGAAGGCTTCGACATCATGTAAAATCTCAGTTTTTAGGTCTTCTGGCAAGATAATCTCGTCCCAATCGACCTTGGGTTCAAAGGAATTGGTGTTTCCGCCAATGACAATCACCTTCGATTCAGGGTAGGCGAGACGTTGACAGCTCTGTGTAAATGCCCCCCAAACTTTGAGGTATGCTTTTGGCACACAAGCAATCACAGCGACTTCATGGTCATCGGTATAATATGCCGCCATCACCAAAATATCGAACTTTTCGCCATCATCTTCTGCAAAGTGATAGAGATATGTTCCTGTCTGTGTGACTAACTCGCCTTGGTAATTGTGGTCATAGACAGGCAGGAAGTCAGGATTATCAAGTAACTCGTAGCCTTGGAAGGTGAAGGTATCATCAAGTTTGATCGTATCGTTGAATTTTGCTAGCATCACCCCATTGACGCAAATTTCGGCTGTAATGACAATAACATAATCATCGCGAGATTGTTGTGGAATCCAAGTATTGGTCATCCACGCCGACATTAAATCTGTTTTGAGGACAGAGGACGCATTGTTAGAGGAGAAATCAAATGACATAGAAGATTTTCGCTACCTGTTTAATCAAGATGGATATACACACATAATTGTCTATATTATACTCAACTTTATAGATTGATGAGCTTGTATATTATACAGCATGGTTTAGATATATTACGCTATCTTATCTAAGCATGAAATAAATATAGTCATTTAGTATAGTTGAACCCAATATAATGTTCAATGTAGGGTTTTAAGAGGTCATAAGAAGCATATGCATAAATCAAATTTAAAGTTTCATCATCGTTTACGGGTGCGTTATGCAGAAATCGACGCACAGAGCATCGTGTTCAATGCTCATTATCTAACTTACTTTGATACCAGTGTGACGGAGTTTTTCCGTGAAATAGGTATCCAGTTTAGCAGTCACGACGCATCAACATTAGACTATGACTATCACTTGGTGAAGTCTATGATTGAGTATCATGCACCAATCTATTTTGATGAGGTGATTGATATTTATGTCGGGGTTGCTCGCATCGGCAATAGTAGTCTGACCTTCAAGTTATTCATCTTTGTAGGGGATGAAGATACAGCACGCACATCAGGCGAGATTATTTGGGTACATGCCAACCGCAAAACAGGTAAATCGTCACCCCTGCCTGCTGACATCATCAAAAAGCTAGAGCCGTAT
>CAYGTY010000354.1:0-3098 GCA_964352825.1 uncultured Anaerolineaceae bacterium | reverse complement strand
GTTGGATAATTATATCAAAGTATCCATAGACAACTGTATTGATGGGTTACTTTAAATATTAATTAAAAAAAGTTAAATGGTGTAAAAATTTGAAAAATAAGCTCAGCCTAATTACAATCATCAAAATAGGAAATGAGGAGTGATATAAAATGGATATTCTAATTATTGGTGGTACACGTTTTGTCGGACGCGCATTAGTCGATTCTGCTCTTGCACGCGGGCATCAAGTCACATTATTCAATCGTGGCAAGTCCAACCCTGACGCATACCCTGATATTGAGACAATTATCGGTGACCGTGAAACAGACCTAGATAAACTAGATGGGCGACAATGGGATGCTGTGATTGATACCTGTGGTTATGTACCCCGTATTGTCAGTTTATCTGCCCAAGCTCTAAAAGATAAAGCCAAGCAATATACCTTTATCTCTACAATCTCCGTCTATCCAGTACAAGGTGACCCCAATCGAGACGAAACATCGGAGTTATTAACAATGGAAGATGAGACGATTGAGGAGATTACCAACGAAAGCTATGGACCACTAAAAGTCTTATGTGAGCAAGCTGTTCATGATGCTTTCCCGCAAAACACGTTAATTATTCGCCCGGGTTTAATTGTCGGACCTTATGACCCTACCAATCGTTTTACCTATTGGGTGACACGGACTGCTAAAGGTGGTGAAGCGATTGCACCCCCAGCCGAACAACCTGTTCAATTTGTTGATGCGCGCGATTTAGCTAATTTTACAATTTCACGTATCGAAGCTGGTTCAACTGAAGTTTACAATGTCACAGGACGCGACATACAATTGACATTTGGCGACTTGCTATCCACAGCCAAAGAGGCTCTCGAAAGTGATGTGAACTATCATCATGCCCGTGATGAATTTTTGAAAGAACACGAAATCGGCGAATTTATGGAGTTGCCATTGTGGATGAATGCTAGCGATGCAGGACAATTCATGACCTTTAGTGTCAGTAAAGCGGTGGGTGATGGTTTGGTTTTCCGTCCACTGCCCGAGACGATCCAAGATACCTATGCTTGGTCACAGACCTTACCTGATGATGCACCCAAACCAGCCGATTTACCTGTTGAAAAAGAAGAAAAACTACTATCCAATTTGCCGAAGTAGAAAGTGCAAGTTATATACTCTCTCTTAAGGTTGTCTATGGTATAGTCTAGGGTGTTTGATATATAAATTGACTTTTAAATTTTGGAGCAGTTGTGATGAAAAAAATAGTGATGTTACTTTTGCTAGCCATGTTCACTTTACCAATATCTGCACAAGATGATGTCATCATTGAAGTTATCCCTGTCTGTACAGCCGAAGAGATTGCACTGATTCCTATTTTATTAGTCGATTCTGGATTTTTCTTAGATTTTGCTTTGATTCCTTTTGGTCCTGCTAATCCTGATGGTTTGACAGATACCCTCCAACCCATGATGGAGTTGCTGGCGGTTCGTGATACGTGGGTTGAAGCGATTGTTCCAAACTTACCGAACTGTACCGAAAGTGTCCAATTCGAGAGTCTATTTGGGGATTACCTTGACCAAGCTGTCATTTCAATCATGTCCTTGACGATTGGTGAACGGGTTGATGAAAGTTACCTTGAGCGTGCAGATCTTGAAGAGAGTCGCTTACAGGGTATGGATATGGAATTAAGTGCCGTCTTTGAAGTTGTATTTGCTGACTTTGATATTGAAACAGCCCTTCAAGAACAAATGGCAGCCCGAGAAGGCGAAGATTAGATAATTAACTAGGACGCTAGATCATGGTTTCACAGCCCATAATAGAGGATACGACACGCCTGCCCACCCCCGATGAAGGTTTATTCGGGGGGCATATCTTACAATATCATGGTAATCCACTTCCCTTTTTGCTAGATAATCAACAAAAGTTTGGTGGAGTAGCTCATTTTCGGGTCTTTAAATATCACTTTGTCCAAGTGAATGACCCTGAGTTGATTGGGCAAGTCTTGGTTAAACAAGCCAACAAATTCCAAAAATCGGCTTTATATAAAAAAGTGCTGGGTGAATATCTGGGAAATGGCTTACTGATTAGCGATGGCGACTTTTGGAAGCGTCAACGTAAACTCGCGCAACCTGCTTTTCATACAGGGCGGATTCATGCCTATGCCGATACGATGGTTGATTATTCCCTGAAACTCCGTGACCGATGGCAAGTGGGTGAAACAGTCAATGTGGCAGAAGATATGATGCAGTTAACGCTCTTCATTGTCGCAAAGACACTATTCAATGCCGATGTTCGTGATGATGCTCAAGATGTAGGGGATGCGCTCGATGTTTTACTTCACTTTGTCATTGAAGCCTCGCGACGGGTCGTGCGTCTGCCAGAGTGGATACCGACACCGCAAAAACGCCGTAAACAACAGTCGATTGACACATTGAACGATATTACAATGACAATCATCAATGAACGCCGTGCCACCCCAGAAGATACGGGTGATTTGCTCTCGATGCTATTGATGGCAGAAGATGAAAATGGTGTTGGCATGAGTGATGAGGAAGTCAAAAACGAAGCCCTCACATTGTTCCTTGCTGGGCATGAAACTACGGCTAATGCTCTTACATGGACACTCTATCTGCTCTCGCAACATCCCGAAGTTGACCAAAGAGTGTATGACGAAATCCACTCTGTATTAGGGGAGCGTCCGCCGACCTTAGCTGATTTAAAGGACTTGCCCTATACATTGATGGTCTTCAAAGAAGCCATGCGTTTATATCCACCTGCCTGGGCATTCAGCCGTCAAGCCACTGAGGATGTTGCCATTGGTGACTACACCATTCCACAAAAATGGGATGTCTTGATTATCCCTTATGTGATTCACCGCAATCCTGATTTATGGGAGAACCCCGAACAATTTAACCCTGAACGTTTCTCTGCTGAGAACGAAAAACAGATTCCTCGTTATGCCTACCTACCCTTTGGCGGTGGCGCGCGGGTGTGCATTGGCAATAGCTTTGCACTGATGGAAGGGCATCTCGTGCTGGCGACACTCCTCCAAAGTTATAAATTTGACCTCGCCCAAGCCAAAGTTGAACCTGAACCACTGGTTACGCTACGCCCCAAAGGTGG
>CAYGTY010000353.1:0-3127 GCA_964352825.1 uncultured Anaerolineaceae bacterium | reverse complement strand
TCTTGCCGATATTGATTGCTGAGACTGACCCACTTCCAGAGATTATCAACGAATTTCGTATCAATTATTATAACTTGGTGCATTATCAAGATTCGCGCGATGTTCTATTGAGTTTGTCCAAAGATATTTTCCATCATCTGCAACATCCGCGCGAGATGAGTGATGTTCTAGCCCCTGCTAATCCTGATGACATGTCAGCTACAACGAAACCAACGAAACTAAAAACCTCTGGAAAACCCCGAGAGCTATTTCAGCAAGCCAATGAAGCGATGACAAATGGTAATTATGCAATGGCTAAAGACTTATTTGAGCAAGTGGCTAATGGGCGCAATAAAGTGCTGGCACGTAAAGCGACCAAATTATTGGAGCAGGTTAATTCGCTTTTAGCATTACAAGAGGCAAGTCGCGCTTTAACAGACATTATAAGTGCTTTAGATGACGGTTTTATCACACAAGCCGAAGCAGAAGAAGAATATTCTGATTTTTTGATTGAGCATCCTGATTTTGGGTATCCGCTGACATTAGCTGAAGCTCAGATAGAAATATATCAACAAGCATTACAAGAAGCGAGTCAAACATTAACAGATATTGTGAATGCTTTAAATAATAACTTTATCACACAGGCTGAAGCTGAAAAAGCCTATGCAGGTTTTTTGGTTGAGCATCCCGATTTTGGGTATCCGCCAAGGTTAGCAGATGTTCGGGATGGTGCTTATCAAAAAGCCTATCACATGATTATAGAGGTTCATCAAACAAATGGTACTAAATTAGACCTGCGTCAGATGGAGTTAAGATTTGTCCCACCAGAAATTGGTCAGCTAAAACAATTGACAACTCTAATCTTATGGACTAATCGACTTACAAGCCTGCCTGAGTCCATCAGCAAACTACAACAATTAACGACTCTGAATTTAAGGAGCAATCACCTTACAAGCCTGCCTGAATCCATCAGTAAGCTACAACAATTGACGACTCTGATTTTATGGAATAATCAGCTTACAAGCCTACCCGAATCTATCAGTAAACTAGAGCAATTGACTATTTTAAATCTAGATAAAAACAAGCTTACAAGCCTGCCTGGGTCCATAGGTAAACTACAACAATTGACGACTCTGATTTTGAGAAACAGTAAGCTCACAAGCTTGCCAATTAGTATCGGAGAGTTATCATATTTGGAAAAATTCAACATAAATGGAAATCCTCTAGACCTGCCTGAGCATGTTGAGCGCACTAATGAGGGGGTTTTGGCGTGGTTGCGTGAGGAAGCAGGGAAGGAATAGTGGGCAAGGCAAGGTTTTGGCGGATGGGGGGAAATACGCGGTTGAACACACAGGTTCAACCCTACAATGAGGTTGTTAAGCGTTCCAATGTTGGATACGGTGGGATTGTATTGGATAGTTTGGGATTTTGTGGGTTTTACCCCCCTCTAGCCGACGTAGACATTCGGCTTCATCTCCCCCTAATGCGTTGAGGGGAGACTTGATATCAGTGGACAAGGCAAGGTTTGGCGGATGGGAAGAATCCCATCCCTACGAATTTATATCGCTTGTTTTTTAATTATTGCCCTCGACAGTGAAGTTTTCGCCTTCGGATTGGGTTAAATCAACGAGGACTTCTGCGCCACCAAATTCATCAACTAGGTCATGGGCGCGGACGGTGACTTGTGTAATCCCATCTGGAATGGTTAAGCCAGATTGACTGCGGGTGAAGGGTTGTTCAGTTTCATGAGGATGCAGCAGTAGGCGTGTAAAGGGGTCATCGGCATTGCGTTTTAAGACTGTGCCATCAGGTAAGACCACATCCCAACCATCGGCATAATCTTCCCAACCTGTATCAGGGTGACGGACAGTGACATGGAATGTCCATGTTTCACCATTTTTGACCGCGCGCACAAATTCCACATCAGCATCGGCATCGGCATTTATCATTGTCTCCTCCTGTATGATCGCTGCTGTTGGTACAACCACTTCTTCTTCGACACCAATAAAAAAGGCTTCACAGCCTGTTAAGGTTAATAGAGATAGTAGAATTAAACTGATTAAAGGCTTCATCGATACTCCTTTTACTTGTTTATGTTCCTATCCCTATTGTACAAGAATTAATTGCAAAGGTCTTACGTTGGCTATATCAGTGATAACATCAGCGTCTTGCCTTCCAGATTGTCCAGCCTATACCTGATATACTTCCAAAGGTGATTAAGAGAATCAATGCAAAAGGTCCACCAACAATCACGACGCGGATAAGGTCATCTATCAATTTTTGAGTGGTATGTTCGAGTTCAACGAAAGCCGAGTCAACTGCATCCGACGGATTCCATTCAGGTTCGACATAAACACGCGGGGTTGGCGTTGGAATAAGGGGGTCTACATTGACGGATACGGAGGAAAATGTTGAGGACTCATCATAGTAGCTCAGTTGCCCTTGTATCGACTCAATATCGCCCCGTATACGCGTCAATTCGCTGAATGTCGCAAGCACATCATCCACATTAACAGCATCTTCCATAATCAACTGGAGTTGTCTTTCGCTAGATTGTAGATTTTTTAGACGGCTCGCCATATCGACATATTGATTGGTGACATCATCACCAGAAATGACCTCGGATGTAACGGACACAGCATAGCCCTTAATGGTATCGACGACATAAGCCAACTGCCCTGCTGGAACACGAATATTGATTGTCCCATAGTGTTGTTTATTGCCGCGGTCATTGGTATTGGAATTGACAATCCAACCACCGAGGTCTTCTGCCAAGATGCCGATTTCATCCACTGTTATGTCAGGATCATCTGCTACAATTCGCAAAGTCGCACTATAAATCACAATTCGCTTAGGCTGGATGACGGTTTCTTGATTATTGGGTTGATTTCGATTTTCAATAATCTGTGAGGCAACCGTCATTGTAGCAACTGGTAAAGCCTGTTGTGTGGGTTGTAGTATCTGGTACGACATCGCTGTTGCTGTCGGCATCGGTGTTGATGACCCCATGGAATATACACTTCTATTATCTTGTGCATTGGGTTGGTTGACTAAAGACGATAATAATAAACTTGTCACTATTAATCCAAGCCCCATAAATCCGATCACTCGTTTTTTCATCATATTCGCCTCCGCATTGTTTTGCATT
>CAYGTY010000352.1:0-3129 GCA_964352825.1 uncultured Anaerolineaceae bacterium | reverse complement strand
TTGACTAGTATGGGAACAAATACAATAATTAAATCACCATGCTATAATCATCTCAATAATAAAATTATGACGGAATAGATTTTTACAAGGAGATTTTGATGTTACACGGCTTAATGATGGATTATCCTTTAACGCTAGATCATATTATTGAACATGCTAATCGGATGTCACCCAACAAAAAAATTAAAACCATGCTTCCTGATGGGTCGATGCACGAATACACATACTCTGATTTTTATGATCGTGTCAAAAAATTAGGTAATGTACTAGAGACACTCGGTGTAGAAGTCGGCGATAGGGTAGGGACGTTTGCTTGGAATAATTATCAGCATATGGAGTTTTATTTTGGGATTCCCTGTGCAGGTGCAGTTTGCCACACCTTGAATATTCGTTTACCCCATGATCAACTCACTTATATTGTTAATCATGCTGAGGATAAAGTTATTTTTGTTGATGGGACTTTATTACCTTTAATCGAACCGATTGCTCATGAGCTTAAATCTGTGGAACACTTTGTGCTGTTTAATATTGGCAAGGATAAAGAAGTCAATTTACCCAATGTGTCATATTATGAAGATTTGATGGCAGATGCCAGTGATTTTTATGAATGGCGATGTACTGATGAGCGGATGGCGATGGGTTTGTGTTATACGAGTGGTACAACAGGGATGCCAAAGGGCGCACTATATAGTCATCGGTCGATGATGTTGCATACATTTGGTGTACTAGCTGCTGCGGCATTGGGTGTGCTTGAATCTGATGTTGTACTACCGGTTGTCCCACAATTTCATGCGATGGCGTGGGGTTTACCCTATGCTTGTACGTATATCGGCGCAACCATGATTATGCCCGGTCCACACCTCAAGCCTGAGCCACTGGCACAGATGATAGAATCTGAGCGTGTGACGATTGCTGCGGGTGTCCCAACCATCTGGAATGGTCTGTACCACGAATTAAAAAATAACCCCCGTGATATTTCGTGCATTACCCAGTTGGTTGTCGGCGGTTCTGCGATGCCACGGGGATTGATCGAAGCCTATGAAAAAGAGCTTGGTGTTAATGTTGTTCATGCATGGGGCATGACTGAGCTATCGCCATTGGGTAGCACATCCAAACTACAAAGCCATCACCAAAACCTTGACCAAGCAGCTAAATGGGATATTAAAGCAAAACAAGGCTACTTTATCCCCGGTGTTGATGCCAGAATTGTAGATTTACAGGGGAATGAACTCCCATGGGATGGTCATACAATGGGTGAGCTACAAGTACGCGGTGTTTGGATTGTCGGAGCTTATTACAAAGTTGAGAAACGCCCTGAACATTTCACCGATGATGGATGGTTTCGGACAGGCGATGTGGTAACAATCGATAGTAGTGGCTATATGACAATTACGGATCGTACCAAAGACCTTGTTAAAAGCGGTGGAGAGTGGATTTCGTCAGTCGACCTAGAAAACGCACTGATGTCGCATCCTAAAATTCGTGAGGCGGCTGTTATTGCAATTCCCAATGAACAATGGTCAGAACGCCCAATAGCTGTTATTGTGCCTGTTGATGAAGTGATTAGTGATGATGAATTGAATGATTATCTACTTGAGCAGTTCCCTAAATTCTGGTTACCTGACCAATATATTGTCATTGAAGAGATTCCCAAAACCAGTGTCGGTAAATTGGATAAGAAGGTGCTACGCGCTATGCACAGTGAAGGAACACTTACTTAAAATATAAATTTCAAATCAAGTAAGGAAGGGGAGTCTCTTCCTTACTGTAATGTGATCTGATACTAGAAAATAGCGAATCTTCTTGAGTTGCTCATTCACGACAACACATTAAACTGAGGATACCTTAATACCCTTTATAGTTCGGTGTTGATTTATCAAACCGCTCACGTCTTTCCTTACCAAGATTCTGTTCAAAACCTTGTAAGGAAGTATATAGAGGCATATCTTGAAGTTTTGCATTCCTCAATGTCTTGAGAAACTGGGTTGTTGCTTGCTCAAGTTCGTTGATATGCTTTTGTGATACATCGCTTAAATCCACTATGTTTACCTCATTAAGATTTTAACTATAGATGTTTATTGGTCGATAAATATAGACCAATGAAAGAGTATGTTGCTTATATTTATCATATCATACCCTATAAACTTGTGACTTTTAGTTACTTGGAGCGATTATCGCCGAATGATTTTAGATTGTTTCCTTGACTACTGCTTTTTATCTCTGTTACTGTTTCTACTGGGGTAGATTTACCTTGGTTGATAAGCTGTTTAATCCATGCATGTTCGAGTGTTCTTGAGATAAAGAAAAGGGATGCAAGTATAATAATAGTGACAGCAATCAATGTTGTTTGAGATTCCTCTGCGCTGAGAGGCTGAACTATGGCTTGAATCGCATCAGTATTGGTCGCGATAAAATTAACATCTTTGCCTCGTGCTATTGAAAATTGGCTCTCACCAGAAGGAATTTCAAGTTCGTATGTTTGTGTTGCTTTACTTCCGTTACCATCTCGTGTTGATGAACCTGTTGTCTCAATAGATGAATTGATCACTGAAAATGAGCGTGTACCAGACCCTATCAAATGCACAGCCAGCGCGTCGTCAGATGGATTTGTTATTGTTACAGAACCACCACCAATTGCAAATTCGAGATTCGTACCATTATAAGATTGCGTGCTTGATGAGCTTAATCCCCAGAAGATTGCAAAACCTATTACCACCACAGCAACTATAATTTTCCAATTGAATTTCATTATGTCTCCAGATTAACTGTACATATCGCAATCAAAGCAATATGTATTATAAGTTTCAAAAATATTAATTTTGCTTAACTAAATCAAAACTAGGAGTGGATAGTTTAATAATAAAGATAAGCAATGCTAGGCTTGCTATTTGGCATATGAGAAATATGTTGCATGATTGTCTGGGGGTTGTGTTTGATGAGCATTGGTCTTTAAAAGCTGTTTAAGACAATAATAGCTTTCAGCGAGTATCATCAAACTTGGATTGTGAAAACCATATTTAAGTTTAGTGGAAACTTTATAATATGAATTCTTATTATCTAGTATACCATATTTCATCCAGTAATGTATTTTTACGTAAGTTGTTAACAGTCGCTATACTAAAACCAAAA
>CAYGTY010000351.1:0-3148 GCA_964352825.1 uncultured Anaerolineaceae bacterium | reverse complement strand
GAACACCTGTTCTTATATCATGGGATTGTGCAGTACAGGATGCACTCAGCCCACGAAAAGGGAATGTCCCACCTGCGATAGATACTTTTCAATTAACGAGACTCTTTCTACCTATCTCGGTGGGCAATAGGTCAATGCGAAGGAGATTCTCATGCACAAGCAACTTCCTATCCAGCCCAATTTGGAATACGATAAAAAGCAGGCAAAACGCCTTCTTAAAGCCTTCCATGATGGTGATGCGGCGGCAATTCAACGTGTTCATCAACATCTACCCCACGTCAAAAATTTACCCTCAGACCAAGTCGGACAATTCCCTCTCACACTCATGCAAGCACAAACGGTCATTGCGCGTGAATATGATATGAGTAGTTGGGGTGCGTTACGCTTAGCGATTAAGCTCAAACGCAAAGATTATGGCGATAAGTTAGAAACTTTCAAGCAACTCATCTATCAACATGATGCGGAATCACTGGATTCACTTTTGCGTGAACATCCCGACTTATGCGACACAATCGATGACCCACATTTTGCATTTGGTTCAACGGCTGTCATTATCTCCAAGCATCATTTAGATGTTATTGATGTCCTACTCAAGCATGGCGCAGACATTAATGCAAAATCACAGTGGTGGGCAGGCGACTTTCATGTAATGGAAATTGTGTCCCCTGACCTTGCCGAAAAACTGATGAAGCGTGGCGCAGACATCACCGTTCATGCAGCTGCTGAGCAAGGTTGGATGGACTGGTTAGAGACAGCCTATGCCGAAGACCCCCAGATTATTCATCAACGGGGTGGTGATGGTAAAACACCCTTACATTATGTAAGTGATCCACAAGTGATGGATTGGTTATTGGAGCGTGGCGCGGATATTAATGTCAGAGACCATGACCATCAAGGCACTCCTTTACAATGGATGATTGCTCAGAAAAAATGGGAGTCGGCGAAGGCTTTAGTTGACCGTGGTGCTGAGGTTGATATTTTTGCGGCGGTTGTTCTGGGTGATATAAAACGAGTTGAACAAGCTCTAGTCGCATACCCTTCAGCAATTCATGCTCGTATTGATGAGGCTGGTTATCCACTTGTACCACCTGCCGATGGATTACATCAATATGCTTATATTTTTTCTTCAGGTCGCTCACCGCATCAAGTCGCCTTGCAATTTGAGAAAACTGAGATTTTCACTTTATTAATCGAAGCAAGCCCACCTGAGTTACAACTTTTAGCATATTGCGCCAAAGCGGATGATGATAGTGCAAAAATGCTACTGAATCGTTATCCTAATTTATTGGATAAGATCAGACAAGCCGACCAGCAACAATTGATTCATGCTGCATGGAATCGTGAAACTGATGCCCTCAAGCTGATGCTAGACCTTGGGTTTGACCCGCATATTATAGATGCTGAAAAAATGACCCCACTCCATCGTGCGTCCTTTCATGGCTTTTCTGAAATTGTCACCTTATTGTTGGAAGCTGATGCAAACCCACCACTCGACCAACTCAATGATTATGGTGGGACACCACTCACGACCTGTCTATATGGTAGTCGGCATAGTTGGCGTGATGATGGAGACTTTGAAACAACTTTAAGATTGTTGGTGTCGGCAGGCTCACCGATTCAAGCCGAATGGATTCCGACAGGTAACGATGCCTTTGATGTAATTTTGCGCGAGGGATTATCTTAATCTCAAATTGGGGAAGGGGATTGCCTCTTCCCACTTAAAATGATGCTTCGCGAGTTATTGATCATTTGAAACCACCAAATCAAATGATGCGGGCGGTCTGACCTCTGTAAAGTAATAAACTTCTGCGACATCCCAGCGTTGATGCCATTCCTTTAAAAACTCAGCCTCTTCACGTTGGGCGAGCCGTTGATGTCGTGTTTCAATGGGGACATCGACCAACACTGCTAAATCCACCCATTCGGATAATTCAGGACGCGCCGAATAGATGCCATCCAGTACAATAATCGGTTGTGGCTCACGCAGGGTATAACTTGTTTGCATCGGATATGTGCCATCATCAGCTGGACCTGCTTCAAAATCAAAGGCGTACCATCTGGCTGTTTCTCCGTTGAGCAGTGGAGCGAGAGCTTCCTTATAGACGCGTCGCCAGTCGATGACATCACGGACTTTTTCCGCAGGGGAACATGTCGTCCAATAGTTATCAGGGAGATTTGCTGCAAAAAAATCATCGCAAGGAATCACAACCGCATCCAGTTCACGCTCAAGACAAGAGGATATGGTCGATTTCCCTGAGCCACTGCCCCCGTCCAACGCAACAACAAAAGGGGATGTGTCTTTTTTATAATTTGTAATGGCTTCAATGATAGACTGACAGTCTGAATTGCGTTTTGGGGTCATTCGTTATTATCCCTATACACAAGCTTTGCTAGTTCTCGCCCAGCGTCTACATATTTGGGGGCATAACGATAGCCTGTTTCGAGCCATTCTATATCTTCTAGTGCGTCATCAAGTTTGACGGCTTCATGCCATAAGTCTATTGCTATTGACGAATTACCTAATGCTAATTGTGTAATAGCTTGACCCATAACACCAATACCTAGATTTTCCAGTTCTACCACGATCTCAAAGTCTTGTAGTGCTTTTTCATAATTCCCCATCAACCAGTGAATTTGTGCGCGTGTATCAAAAACCGAAGCTGTAGGCTCATGATGCTCTATAGCTTTTGTAGCATAGTGCAAAGCCTCCTCAAGTTCATCGACATGTGGATAGAAAAATGCTAAGCCATTAAGTGCTTCAAGGTTCTTAATATCAACCTTCAAAATATTTTTGTATTCTTGGATTGCATCTGAATACCGCTGTAAATGTGTCAAAATACTTGCGCGATAAAGTTGGTAGTCTAGGTTGTCTGAGGACAGCTTAATTGCTTGTTCGCAGACTTCTAATGCCTTATCAAAGTCCCTTTTATGAACATAAACACGAGCTAAACCATAGTAAGCATTTGGATATTCATGTCGTTGGATAATCGCTTCTAGATAATCTGCTAAGGCGCTCTCCATATCTCCCAACAGTTCATATATATAAGCGCGTCGAGTATATAGGTCATAAAGCATTTCTGGTTTTTGATTTAATTGGATAAGATAGGTGAAATCATAAATGGCTTGTGATAATTTTACATGCTCTGAA
>CAYGTY010000350.1:0-3159 GCA_964352825.1 uncultured Anaerolineaceae bacterium | reverse complement strand
GAAGGACCGAAAGCCCTCAAAGCCGTTCTGGATGCTAGAGACCAATATGGCGTAAAAATCCAGCGTGTGTCACAGGGTAGCGGTATCTGGATGTTGACCGATGATGAAATCCGCGAGATGGTGCGCTTGGGGGCAGAGGCACAGATCGAAGTGAGCCTATTTGTCGGTCCGCGTGCGGGTTGGGGGCTTGGCGCACAAGTCAAAGCCACAGCAGGCAAGAACCTCGGCGCGCGCTTACGGGGTATGGATGAAGTTGTTTATGCGACAGAAGATGCGATACGGGCATGTGAATTGGGGATTCGCTCAATTCTGGTTGCCGATGAAGGGCAATTGTGGCTGATTAACGAGATGAAAAAAACAGGTGAATTACCTGCCGACTTGGTCTGTAAAATCTCGGTTCAGATGGGAGCAGCCAACCCGATTTCAGTACGGCTGGTTGAACAATTGGGCGCAGGGACATATAACATCCCAACCGACTTAACCATGCCACAGATAGCGGCGATTCGCTCTGTTGTTGACTTGCCTTTGGATATATATGTCGAAGTCCCTGATGATTTTGGTGGATTCATCCGTCATTATGAAGTGCCTGAATTGATACGGATTGCATCACCAATTTATGTCAAATTGGGTTTGCGGAATGCACCGAATATTTACCCTTCGGGACTCCATATTGAAGATACAGCCATTAAGCTGGCGCAAGAACGCGTACATCGTACTGCACTCGTCATGAATATTATTGAACGTTATGCACCTGATGCCATTATGTCCGATGTTGGGGCTGATGACTTAGGTATTCCTATTGTAGGAGACTAAATATGAAAATTTCAAAAGTTACATCAATGGTCATGGGAACACCGTGGCGCAACTTGCTTTATGTCAAAGTCGAAACAGATGAAGGATTGGTGGGATGGGGAGAAGCTCGCCCTCTCAATCGTGTGGATGCGGTGCGCGGTTATTTGGCAGAAGCTGTCCCCCGTTATGTTGAAGGACATGACCCCTTTAATATTGAAGATTTAACCTACCGTATGATGCGCGAAGATTATGGGCGCGCGGGTGAAATCGTGATGACGGGTATTGCCTTGATTGAAATGGCATGTTGGGACATCGTCGGCAAAGCACTGGAACAACCTGTTTATCGCTTGATGGGTGGAGCTGTCCGTGACAAAATCAAAGCCTATGCCAATGGCTGGTATCGTGTTGAACGCACCCCTGAAGCATGGCATAAAGCGGCGCAAGATGTTGTTGCAAAAGGGTATATGGGTTTGAAGTTTGACCCCTTCGGTAGTGGCTTCTATGAACTGACACGCGAGGAAAAGAATAAATCAATTGCACTGGTTGAAGCCGTTCATGATGCCGTCGGTCCTGATGTGGAGTTATTTGTCGAGATGCACGGACGCTTTAACCCTGTGACCGCAACCGAGATTATCCGCGACATTGCCAAATTCCGCCCTGCTTGGGTAGAAGAACCTGTCCCACCTGAAAATTTACGGGCTTTACGTGATGTGCGTGAAGTGGCGATGCAGTTGGGTGTGCCGATTGCGACAGGTGAACGCATCCATACGCCGTATGAATTCCGCGAATTATTTGAATTACAAGCGGCGGACATCATCCAGACTGATATTACACACTTCGGCGGTATTCTAAATACTAAGAAATTAGCTGGCACTGCTGAAACTTATTATATCTTGATTGCTCCGCATAATGTCGGTGGTCCTTGTTCAACAATGGCTTCGCTTCATCTGGCGGCATGTACAACCAACTTCAAAGTTCAAGAATATTTTAACGACTTTGCAGACCCGCATGTGAAAGAATCGGCTGTGGGTGTGCCTGAAGTGATTGATGGCTACTTTGCACTCCCTGATAAACCGGGCTTGGGGATTGAGATTAACGAAGATGTGATACGCGCTAATCCTCCACAAGCTGTCCACTTTAATTTATTTGCCGACGACTGGCATCGACGCGATGGGAAATAATTTCTAGTCTATTTTTTAAATATAGGATGTAGCGTATTCAAGGTCAGCCGTCATGATTTAGGCGGTTTGACCTATCCAATCTATAAATTTAAGTCTGCCCCAAAAAATTACTGGTCAAGGCATCGATAAAAATGTGAACCAAGAAAGAAATAGCAAGTGTACTTGGTAATATCTTTCGATGGGAATCTGTTATGAATTAGGCTCGATAGTCAGATACGACCTTCGTCTATCAATGTTGTCGAATTTGTTACATTGTCTGTAAATCGTGTTAGAAAATCTGCGATGAGTTCAAGTTCTGCATCTGAATAGCTCGCGATGAGTTCACGTTGTGCTTTCTGAACACCTGAAACCATAGGTCCAACGGTTTCTCGCCATATATTTGTTGTCTCAACCAATACACCTCGCCTGTCATTCGGATTTGGCTTACGTGTAATAAACTTGGCTTTCTCCAATCTATCCAGCATTGTTGTTGTAGAACCCGTCGTAAGCCCCGTATAGCGCGCGAGTTCTGTAGGCGTTGATACCCCTTTTATTGTCAAGAAGCTAAGGCACTCCGAATCCGTAATATTTAAACCTAGCTTTCTCCCAATTGCATTGCGGAATAAAACAGAGCTAATCCCTTGATCTCGCGCGGCTATCATGACTTGTGCTTCTAATCCCTTTTTTGAATCCACCATATAATTACCTCATCCTTGACAATAGCTTTATAATAAAGTAACTTGATAATCAAGTTAATAACATGTGAGTCAATAGGAGATTATAATGGAAAAAAGATTAAAACTACTAGTTTATCCCGTAAACGATATCGAGAAGGCAAAAGTATTTTATAGTCAATTTTTTGGGGTAGAGCCTTATGCTGACAGCCCCTATTATGTGGGTTATAAAGTTGGCGACCTCGAAATTGGATTAGACCCTAATGCCGAAGTTGGACCTATTGCATATACAGATGTTGAGGATATTGAAGCCAGCCTTCAAGCGATGAAAAATAGTGGTGCTGAACCCGTAGGAGATATTAATGATGTCGGATATGGGTTGCTGATAGCAAAATTAAAAGACACCAATGGGAATATTATTGGCTTAAGACAGCAATCTTAAGCTATGATGATAAGGTAAACAATAATCAATAGGCTTTCTATTTGTAAAGTCTCGAAGTAAATTGGAGATAAATCGACAACTAGGACAAGTC
>CAYGTY010000349.1:0-3205 GCA_964352825.1 uncultured Anaerolineaceae bacterium | reverse complement strand
TCTAAGAAGGGACGCGCAGGTCCATCACCGACGATGACCAAACGGGTATTTGGAACATTTTCGAGGACAGGGCGCAGGTGGTCGATTTGCTTTTCATCCGAGAGTCGCCCGACATAAATCAAGAGGTTATCGTTTACATTGCCATTGCTGATTTCATGACGCATGGAGTCAGAATAGAAGTTGGGGTTAAAGATTTGTGCATCTACCCCCCGTCGCCATAAGCCCACATTGTCGATACCGAGTTCTTGCATCTGGGATTGAATTAGCTTGGAGGGTGCGAGGCTATGGTCAGCCCAATTAAAGACATTTTTGGTGAGTTCTTCTAAGATAGGGCGCGTAAATCCGAGGTCAAATAACCCGACTTTAAATTGATTTGCCAAACGGGCATAATCCAGATGGAATGAGGTGACTGTCGGCACATCCATCCACTTCAACATGCCCATTGTCGGAATCCCTGTCATCATCGGATGAAAGAGGTGGGCGACATCAGGGTTAAATGCGGCAAGATCACGGTAGAGTGAGAGTGTCGCAAAGCCCATGCGCGCTTCTGGATAAAATGGGAAGGACATGCTGGGTAAGCTATGAACCGATGCCTCATTATATTGGTCGTTTGTACCATATCGTGGGGCAATCACCATTGCGTCGATGCCACGCTTTGCCAAATGGTCTAATAATAGACAAGTGACTTTGACGATACCATCTACTTTCGGTAAGAATGTTTCGGTAATGATAGCAACCCGCATGATTTATCCCCTGAGTAATCGATTCATCTTATTTAAACACAATCAGTCTCAATTGGTGACGGGATAGCCCAAGAGTTAAATAGACCTTAACATGTTTTAGGGAACGTTAATCAACTTCTTCGTCGCGTAAGCCATACTGCAAAACTGTGACCGATGTATTTTGTACAGCCACTAATACGCCATCATCAGCAAAAGCTATATCGTAGACAAAGGAATATTCAGTATCGAGCTTTATGGTATAGATGAGGGCTTCTTTTTCACCATAGAGTTCGATACCGCCATTGTTGCCAAATAAGACTTTACCCGCTTCATCAATCAACATTGCGGAGCGTTGTGGGCTTTGGGTATCGGTAATCAAATCATCATAGATATTGATAAGGTTGAGGTCAGTATCCAACTGTACCATCTGTTTGCCCTCATTATTGAAGTAATACAGATAGCCATCTTGCCCCAATTTGAATTCATCAAAAATGTCGTTCTGGCTGCCTGTGATACTGCTGAAGAAGCCTAATTCGGATGTGAATAAAGTTTCGCCCTCAGCCGAGATGTGATAGAGGCGGTCTTTTTCGCTAAAGACATCAAGGGCATATAGTGTTTTATCGGGCATGGGGACAATGCGGTCATACGAAACATCATTGGAGAAGTCCCCTAATATCTCACGAATGCGGATACCATCAGGGTCATAGACATAGATATTTCCGAATTGAATCGTATACAAATTCCCATCATATCCAACTGCCATATCGGTGACGGGAGCTTCATACAATACATCTGCTTCACCTAGTAAATTGCCTTTATTATCAAAAATGAGGACAATTCCTGCCGCCCCTGAGCCGACATAGATACGCGATAAATCAGCTTGGACTGCGATATGCTTAGCAAGTAAAAAGTTGTTATCCTCCATCGGGACATCAAACTTCAGTAATACACGTCCAAAGTTGGGAATTGTATCAGGGTCAAATGTGCTATCTTGTGCCGAGGCAACAAGGCTTATACTGAGGCTCATCAATAATAACCCAATTAAATATTTCATGGTGAGGTGTTCCTTCATGGTTTGTCAATATGTTGACATCTTATCAGAAAACGCACTCTCCAATTGTCAGGTTTTGTTTGTAATGTAGATGTTTATGAGCGGTTTTCTCATCTATACCAATACTCTTCTAATAGACAAATTGCTCAGACCTTATTGATGTTTGCGATACTTTATATATCGTAAACAAAGCAAAAGGACATCATAATGAGTAACGATAAATTAAAAGGACAATGGGAACAATTTAAAGGGTCTGTACAAGAACGTTGGGGCGAATTAACCAATGATGATGTTGACCAAGTTAAAGGTGAACAAAAACAGTTGGTCGGCAAAATTCGTGAACGTTATGGTATTGCCAAAGAAGAAGCTGAAGAACAAGTTTCAGAATGGTTAAACAATCAAAAAAGCTAGCGACAATCGCATAGCAGAGGGGTGGGGTATGATACGATCATTGGCAAAGCCAAGTAAAGATGTTGGAAATGGTGAGGTTGTACGCCGTAATTTACGCGATACCAACCTACGCAAAGAGATTCAGATTGGCAATGCTGTATGGATAGACATCGTTGACCCTACCCCGACTGAAATTAGTTGGTTACAAGAACAACTCAAGCTTCATGCCGTTGTTGTAGAAGATTTGCAACGGCAAGACCGCCGTCCGTCAATGTTGGTTTATAGTGATTATATTTTCTTATCCTTGTTTGAGCCTTATATTCACCTCAATCATGTCAAAGGTCGGGAAATTCACTGTTTAATCGGTGAAGATTATTTTGTGACCGTGCGTAATGGGAACACCAAAGGTGTTGATAAAGCCTATGAGCGGATTGCCCAAAGTGCCAATTATTGGACACATGATGTTGCTTACTTTTTATACCTGACAATGCAATCTGTGATCGACTTTTATTATCCATTATTGGATGATATTGCATCACAACTGAACCAATTAGAAGAAACATTATTAGGTGACCAGTCTGATGGTGACGTGCAGGGCGAAATTTATTTAGTCAAACAACAACTTTTCTCATTACGGCAGATGGTTGCACCTCAGCGCGAGGTATTATCTAATGCTATCGGGGAAGAACGACTCAATCGCACCAACGAAAATCGTGATTTATTTCAACATCTCTATGAACGCTTGATGCGGATTTATGACTTGATTGATTCTCAGCGCGATTTATCTAGCAATGTGCTAGACCTCTTACAAAACCGTGCCTCCACTAAATTAAGCGAAACTGTCAATCGTTTGACCATTTTCTCGATGATATTTTTGCCCTTAACGGTCATCACAGGATTATTTGAACTAAACTTTGTCACATCCGAGTCATCATTTCAGATTCCGATTTCAGGTCAGGGGATGTTTGCGATTGTGATCGTCATGATGTTAATCGTTGTGGCAACCATGCTCTGGTTCTTCAAGCGACGTGAATGGATTTAA
>CAYGTY010000348.1:0-3389 GCA_964352825.1 uncultured Anaerolineaceae bacterium | reverse complement strand
CATTTCTATACAACAGATGATGAAGTCAAACAAGCCATGAACACCATAGATGAGATTCTGGCTGATGATAGCTGGCAACAACACACAAAAGGGCGCGACTTTGTAACTTAGCCTTCTTATTCATCCTAGAAAAGCCGTCTGAACGTCCACTATAGGCTGTCCTGCGAGGCACTTTGTTATGCTTGACCTCGCAGGTCTGTTCCAGATAAATTACACCAACTCTGCTTAAGGGGTTAGGTAATTATATGTTGCTTCGATGGTTTGCCCCGGTTCGAGTATAAATACCCAACGTAATACATTATTTGTCTCATATGATGGTTCACTATCAAATTGAAAATCAATCGCATTTTCTGGTGAGAAATCAATCACTTCAATCTCAATCGTTTCGTCGCCAAAATTCGTCATTTCAAGCGTTACCGATTGACGCGTATCGAAGTAATCTGTGGTATTTTCTTGTTGGCTGGTTTGCCCACGTGACACGCGCACATCAGGTAATGTCCCAACGGTAATGCTACCTTCACTACCAATCGGTGTACGCTCGACGGCATCACTCCCCAGAATCAAGCCATCACGATAACTGCGGACAATCCCCGGTGAAAAGGGTTGTGTGGTTTCATTCTTTACTTTATAGATGACGGTCACTTGTTGATCTGTCCCCGCATTCCAAAGCAAAACGCGACGCGCTGGCAATTCCCCCGACACGATATGGGTATACAGCGTTTCATTGGCAGGTACGCTGGTTGTACCTAGCTCATAGACATGTTGAATGGTTACGGTCTCAACTGATGCGCTGGATCCTCCCAAGCTCGCCAAATCTTCTGCAGCATACAATTGGTTGGTAGCGCGAAAAGAAGAATCGCTCAAAATCTGTGATGTTCCGACACTACCTGCCACCAGAAAGGTCTCAACATTATCCAATGCGAGTGCATTATTTTGAATTTCCGCGAAGAAGTCGAAGTCCGCGCTTGCGGTCTCATCATTGAGGATCATATCGTATTTAGGTCGCCAGCTCATCCCCTGCAACAAATATTCTGCTGAAATCTCGCGCAAATTATCACTGGTTTCACTCTGCCATGTAATGATAATCTGATTATCGTGACGAACACTGTAATTCATGACGCGCGCACCGTTTTCTCGCAAGATTAGCGTATCGACCATTGCTGTTGGTGGTAATACAAGCTGTACCTCTGCGCCTCCTGGTAACGACAACATATCCTGTACATACGCCACATCATTCTGGAAGACATACACACGATTCGGTTGACTCACAACCTGTAATTGCTGTGCATGTGCGATCATCGGCAATCCCATGAGCAAAACAATCAGTACTAGAATCATTCTTTTTGACATAAGCCTTATCTCCATATTTTTGTCTCTTACGTACAGAACGTTGCCAACTCTGCAAAAGTTCCATTCTCGCAAACCTATTGCCCATGTCAGGGCTTTATAATCAGTAAGGGACTGCTTTTTTCGAGTATTTTACAACATGGCAGTATCAATATCCCTTACAATGAGTATTAAGAACATGAGTTGTAAGGGATGAGATTATGCAGAAAAAAAGGTTAAGTTTACTAATCTGTTTGTTGCTGATGACGATTGTCAGTCTTTCATCTGTTCGCGCCATTGGTGATGTGATTATATTTGATAATGCAGGCTCACTGGATGAGTTTATGCGCTTTGATACCACCTCGGCAGTCTATAGCATCGCATGGACATCGGATTCAAGTGCCCTCGCGTATGGCATGGCAGATGGCACAGTTGCAAAATTTTCATGGAGTAGCCCTGCCACGAGTTATCCAATTATGAGCGGTGGACATACGGATGCAGTCTCATCGGTGGCTTTTAATGCGGATGAAACAGCTTTATTTTCGGGTGGAATGGATGGTGTATTCCGTGCGTGGGATCATAACTTAGGCACACTGTTGGGTGTCTCCGATTTAATTACCACTCCCAAAACACCTGTCATCGGCACAGAACCCTTTATCCAAAGTGTCGCAGGTCGTCCCGATAGCCCCAATATCGTTGCATTGGCTGGGAACTGGGATTTTATACAACAAACCGTCTGGAACTCCCCTGTGCGCCCCGGACCACCTTCACTATCAGGGCATTCTAACTTCGTATTTGATATCGAGTGGCATCCATCAGGCGATTATTTAGCCAGTGGGGGGGCAGATGGAACAGTCCGTCTATGGAATTATTTGTCAGGCGCACAATCTTATATTGATAATTTTAGCCATACCAGCCGTGTCTATGACATCGCATTCAGCCGAAATGGGGAATGGTTGGCTTCGACAGGGCAAGATCGAACCGTTTGGATTCGCCCTTTATTTTCGCCCGGTGAACCTGCTTTAATTGCAACCATCCCAGACATTGGTAGTTCAACGGTGATTAACGCGGTTGATATTAGCTTAGATGGTGATTTATTGGCGATAGGTGATAGTCATGGTGTGTTGCGCTTGTATAGTATCGGCGGTCCTACGCGACCCTCTGGTGTATTATTGCGCGAAATAGATGCCCATGATGACCAGATAAAAGAATTGGCTTTTAGTCCAGACGGTACAATGATTGCCACAGCAGGCTTTGATAGTAGCGTGAAGCTATTCAATATCACAGAACCGACTTTAGGCGACCCACCTGTATTGCCCGACCCTATGACGATAACAGGCGATTTTTGCCCACCTGCACCGCCAAGCCAAGTCACAGCAGGGATGCGCGCCCGTGTGACCTATACCGATGGCACACCCCTACGCTTACGAGAATCCCCAACGGGAACAGTCATTCGCAATATTGCAGAAGGTGTATCCTTTGACATTATTGGCGGACCGACTTGTGCCTCGGGGTATACATGGTGGCAGATACGACAAGATGACGGCATCATCGGTTGGGTGGCAGAAGGCGATCTTGATAGCTACTATATCGAACCGATGCCAACAACACCTACGATTGGTACAGCATCCATTAGTGGGGTGGTCTGGCATGATATTTGTGATAACAGTGGTGCAGATACATCATTTTGTGTGAATAGTGGTGGTATATGGAAGGCTGACGGATTCCGAGCAGGGATTGAACCTGTTTTAGGAAACGTGACGCTTGCGTTGTCGTCTGGGGCTTGTCCGCCGAGTGGTGCAATCCTACAACGTGCGACAACTGCACCTGATGGCACATATACCTTTAATTCACTGGCGGAAGGCTCATACTGTGTATCGGTGGATGCGCTAACAGATGGCAACGACATCGTTTTGATACCGGGGGCATGGACAGAGCCACCTTTCCCCAGCGTCTCTCAAGCCTATCAAACAGCGTTTATCAGCATTGCAGGAGAAGCCGTCAGCTTTACAGATTTCGGGTGGGATTATCAATACGCTCCCTAGCTGAATGACCGATTTTTA
>CAYGTY010000347.1:0-3396 GCA_964352825.1 uncultured Anaerolineaceae bacterium | reverse complement strand
GATACAACAAGGTAGCACTCTCAATATTGATGAGGTAATCCAGAAATTGATTCAGTAAAGTTAAATATCTATCCTAAAACTATGTGTGTCATTCTGCGGACGAACACATGGGTATCGTCCCTACAGAATTTACGGATGGGTTCTAACGATTGACTTGCATATCTTCGAGCGTACGGGCAACACGGGTATAATTTGTGCCATTGCTTTCACGATTCATCCAGCCCAAAACAAATAATTCGCGGCGCAACATCGCCCAATCTTCAAAGGTATGATACGCCTTCAAAATATCGTTGACTTCACGTTCTGTATAACTACGATCTACTTCAAATTTTGTCACTAGATAGCGTAAAATATTGAGTTGATGCTTACGGTTTTTACGACGCGGCCAATGAATGATACGTCCGTCGTCATCTCGATACTGCTTGGGTATACCAAAATCTTGTGGTGAACTTTGTTTTGTCACCTTGTCCATTGTTTACTCCTCACTGCTTTGACCGATAATAAATTCTTTGGGCAAATAAAAACTAAACAGACTGCCCTGACCAACTTCACTTTCGACTTGGACAACACCGCCTAGCTTGGTAATAATACGCTGGACAATTGATAATCCAAGACCATGACCTTTAATACGAACTTGTTCTAAGCGCGTGAAGGGCATAAAGACTTCATCTAAACTCTCTGGTGGAATCCCGCGTCCGTTGTCTTTTACCCAAAATTGCACACTGTCGCCCCTATCGGTACAGCCAATTTCGATTTGAGGGGGTTGACCGCCATACTTAATCCCATTGGTCAGATAATTCACCCAAACTTCTTCAATCCATTGGGCATGGGATGGGACAGTCACCCAACTATCAGCATCAGGAATGTCGATTGTCGCCCCGTATTGCTCGCGCATATACTCGACCCGTTCTAATGCTCCAACAATAACCTCGTTCATATCGACATCATGGACATCAACTTCATCAATATTCCGCATCTCAGACAATAATAAAAGTTCATCAATAATCGTAATCATCTTGTCGCTGGTGCGTGCCATGGTGTGTAAATAATCTTTTAGCTCATGGTCAGACATCCGACCAAAGTCAGACTCCAAAATATTGGCAAACCCCATCATCACAGAAATCGGACTTTTGAGGTCATGAGCGACCGTATGAGCAAAGGCATCTAACTCTGCATTGCTTTGGCGTAAGGACTCCTCTGCCAATTTCTGTTCGGTAATATCTGTAATCACACTAAAGCTACCTGTGACATGCCCATCATCATCAATAATCGGTGTCGAGGCGACTAGGGTATAAACAGCCTGACCGTTACGGTGGATAAAGACCAACTCATACTTTGTACTGCGCCCTGTTTGTCGGACTTCGGTATACTCTTGTACGATGTGGGTGTTGTCATCATCCATGAAATCAGTAATGGGGCGATCAAGTATCTCATCACGCGAATAACCTAGCATCTCAGTGAGCTTGTCATTTACATAGGTATTAATATTGTTTTCGTTGTGGACTGCTAAACCTTCTTGCATGAGTTCGACTAACTGACGATATTGTAATTCACTTGACCTGAGGGCATCTTCAATCATATTTCTATCGGTCACATCAACCACAACACAATACATTAATTGTGTATCCCCGAGTTCAACATAAGATGGAAAAATCTCTACATCAAGGATATTGTTATCGGATGTGTGATGTTGGAATACTAGAAAATCTTGACCATTGGCAATACCCCGACGCAATTCTTCAACCATACTGCTGTGGGGTTGTTGGGTGAGTTCTTGCAAGGTCATCTCGGATAAGTCAGCAGCACTATAGCCATAAAATTGGGTTGCTGCGCGGTTCGCATTGATAATCCGTCCATCATCAGGCGAAATCAATAACATCATAGCAGGGTTATATTCAAACATCTGACGATAAGGGGGTTCGTGATGCGAGATAACACTCCCTGTGCAAACCCACTGCGGTACTCCAATATCGGTAATCACTGACCGAATCGACCACTGAATATAATGGTTGTCATGCACACTAGTCTGGAATCGTGTCAAAGTAGATGCTACCGAATCAAGCGGGAAAGCACTCCGCAAATCATCATCTGATTGTAAGTCGGTATCCCAAATTTGCTTACCAACAAGCTCTGATGGATGAATCCCTGTTTCTCTTTTTGCGACACGATTAAACCCAATGATGACCCCAGAACGGTTGATTATCATCAAAGGAACTTGTACTGCATCAAGCAATACCGTATTTTGTGGTCTATCTACCATGACGCTCTCCAGCCCATTCATTACTTACCTCTATGATATACGGTATGCGAAAATGAGCAATTGTATACAAGTTTGGATTAGCATACGCAAGTCATGATTGTCGTGTACAATGAACCCAATTGTTCTTACTTGTGGTGAATACAATGTCACATAACCTAAGTTTTTATTCTGCTTTGCCCTACCAAGTTGCCACTGACCGCCTCAAAAACGCAAAGGTGCGCGGTGTACACATTAACTTGAGGCAAACAGACAATACATCCGCCGAATTCGTCTTCGACTTATTACACGAATTTCCTGTCGGACGACTCACCACTGCCCACCTCAAAGGAACACTCGAAATCACACAAGGGCGCAATATGTTCATTGAATATGAGACAGGCGCATTATCCCATCAGACGGTGTTTATTGTCCCTGTTATCGGCATTGCCATTACGATCCTGTTAATGATTCTTCTGCCATCTGAGCTTGTGCCGATTGCCAGTATGCCGGGGATTGCCTCAATTTTATTTTCGCTATTCTGGGGGACGTTTAATGATGAAGTCCGTAAAGGTGACCAACATCGCCTCAAAGAATTATTGGAGCGGATGTTAGAAAAGAACACCACAATGGCAACATGGCAAGGATAAGCAAATGTTCAAACTAAAAGTTAGCCTCCCCGATAATCCAAAATTACAGTCGCCCTATCAGCTTGAAGAATGCCAAAATCGCTTACGTGACCTCAGACGGCGAGATATTCGCTTTATGACCTTGGACGATGACCGTATTCAGTTTCACATCCGCTGTGTGAAATCAGATGGTGTCCCCTTCCCAATGGTTGCGTATGAATTAGAGGGTACTTTAAGGCGTTGGGGTGGAACAGGGACGCAAATTGAAGCCTACCAGTTACGACGGTTAAGCGCGCGGACTGATACATGGGTTGCCTTGTTTGTTCTTGTATCGCTGGTGAGTTCTGTATTACTCATGTTGCCAAGCCTATCTATAGGGATTGACCCGCTATTGCTATTTGCATTTATTTTGATTGCATTTGTATTAGGGATGTTGCCACTCATCACATGGGTACAACAGACACGCGCCCTCAATATTGAACAAGAGATTGACACGCTTCATCAGAGTATCCTCAGCACCCTACAGATTGA
>CAYGTY010000346.1:0-3398 GCA_964352825.1 uncultured Anaerolineaceae bacterium | reverse complement strand
GGTATCTATACCGACCGCCAAATTAATGATGCCATTTATCAAATGGATGATTTAATCAATCATTCACATGGTCTTCATCACCCGTGCCAACAGGTTCGTTGGTGGTGGTGACGCTCGTCCATTGTGGGTTATCGCCACGTAAGTGACCATAAATGGGTTTTTCGTTCCGCAGAATATCAACAAACGCGCTGATGTCGCGAATCGGCATGAAGATAGACCCCATATTTTTTTCAAGGTCAACGACGGGTGCAGGGGTTTCACTGGCTTCGGACAAGAAATAAACATCCAAACGATAATCTTCATTATCTTGTGAGCCAACACCCGTAAGACGCACTAAACCTCTTATCTTCGCTGTCACCCCGTCAAAGTCACGTTCTTCGAGTTGCCGCCAGATAACCATATAGTTTTTAATTTCAAAAATCGCTACAGGTGAATTCGCCATTGTATACCCTTCCTTATGATTTGAGTGATTGATTTCATGATTCACATGTTGTCATTGATGATTTGATTGTACCGTATCTTTAGCAGGTATGATGGGAAAAACGCAATCAAACCGTATCATCATTATATAGGTGATGTGCAAAAAGTGGGAAGGATAGGTCGCGATTTCGTTAAATTGGCACAGAAAAATAGTGTACTGCCAATAAACATAAGAATACTAAAATCATAAAACGTGCATAGTAGATTACCATGATGAATGTCCTTTCAATCGTTCTACTAAACAGTACACTAGCATAAGAGCAAAGCACTCAATTGCCAATCGACGCTTCCCCTACGGTTGAACGCTGGGCAACATTACAAACAATATATTTCTGCATGTTATACTGATGAAACTGCTTCTTTAAACATTTTCTGGTAAGCCGATGAATAATTGGAAAATATCATCATCCAACCGATTAATCTCAAAATATATAGACTGTTATTGGTTAATTGAGAAGAAACCAGAAGATGTATCTTTTGATTATCCAAAATTAAATCCTGACCCATCCAGTCATCTTATACTCGCACCAGCAGGTCAACCCTATCATTATAAATTTGGAGATAGAGATATTGAGGGCTATGGTTGTCATCTGATATTGCCGAGTACCAGTACGATTGTCCTCGACCACTCAAAGCCGTTTGTTATCTTAGGAATAAAATTGCAGGTAGGCGCAATATATTCTTTAAAATTTAACAGTACGTTTCCTTTAACCAATTTAGTGATTAATCATGCAGATTTCTTGCCTATAGAATTGTCTCCAGTAAATAGCCCGTCTTTTTTTTCTGAGGTAACAGAGCAATTTGAGCGCACATGTAAGAAGCTAGATGATCTTTTATTCCCTTGGGTACAAATAAGTCGTGAAGATAAACATAGCCAGTTGGTACGTGAGGCAATTTCGATTTTTGAACAGACCCCCATATCTGAAATGGGCAACAGCCTGCATTGTTCACAGCGTACAATCGAGCGTACATTCCGCCGTGTAACTGGCTTAACACTGAAACAATATGAATCTATGCTTCGATTTGAAGCCCTGCTCTCTTATTTATATCAAAATAAAGATACGAAACTTCATTGGGCAGATATTGCAACACAATTTGGGTTTAGTGATCAGCCTCACCTTATCCGCTATCTGAAAGCAACGATTGGAGCGACCCCCAATGATTATCTAAAACAACGTGATATTACGATTGATGTTTATGGTGACTTTGAATAATTCAACTAAAACTGTCGTTTTTATTCAATATTTTTCTACTTATCTTGTTTAATCTTAGGTCAATAACATTCACAAAAATGTGGATGATGGCTCATTAACGAGTCACATACTCAACCGATTAGATTAAGCGATAAGCGATGACTTACACGATTAGACAATATAAAGAAACTGATTTAGATGCCGTACTCTCATCTTGGGAAAATGCAAATAAAATTGCCCATCCCTTTCTGAGTGAGGATTTTGTAAACCAAGTGCGTCATGATATACCCAACCTCTATCTGCCGAATGCGGATACTTGGGTTGTTGTTATAGATGACAAAGTAGTGGGGTTTATTGCCCTTATTGGTCATGAAGTGGGTGCTATATTTGTTGATCCAACATATCATGGTAAAGGTGCTGGTAAAGCACTGATGGACAAAGCCCGTTCATTACATGCAACACTCGAACTTGATGTATTTAAAGAAAACGCAATCGGTCGTAAATTTTATGCGCGATATGGGTTTGAGGAAATTGAAGAAACAACTCATGACCAAACAGGTCAACAAGTGCTGAGATTAGGTTACACACGCTAAAATAACTGGCAGAAATGAGCAATCAGGGATGTTCATTTTTGCCTTATTTAGAGATGGGAGCGATATAAAATATGAATGATGCGATGAAGAAATTAGAGCGCATAGGGTATCGAGATTGGTTTCGCGCTAATGTAGATGACAAAAAGCTAGACAATCATGAGCTTGCCCGAATCATATCTGTAGCGAAAGATAGTTATTTGGTAACAAAGGGAGATGGGGAAGTTTTTGCTGAATTATCGGGAAGATTAGCTTACTCCGCGACCTCTGTTGCTAATTTGCCAACGACAGGGGATTGGGTCTATGTAGATTTCTATGATGATGATACCCACGCAATAATTCATGATGTATTACCGAGAAAAACATTAATTCAAAGGAAACGATCAGGAAAAACATTTGACTTTCAACTCATTGCAGCCAATGTGGATGTCGCCTTTATTGTTCAGTCTGTTGATAACAATTTCAACCTGAGTCGCCTAGAACGCTATTTGGTGATGGTGAATGAGAGTAACATCACCCCCATTATTCTTTTGAGTAAATGCGATCTTAAATCTCAAGCTGAGTTAGACGAGATGATAGACAGTGTTCTGCAAATTGCACCTGATGCTACTGTCATATCTTTTAGTAGCGAAACAGATGTCAATATAGACACCATCAAAGGTTTGCTATTAAGTGGGCATACATACTGTCTATTGGGGTCATCTGGAGTTGGGAAAACGACATTACTCAATCACATTTTAGGGGCTGAACGTTTTGAAACTCAATCAGTCAATGAGAAACACCATAAGGGAAGACACACAACGACCAGTCGAGAACTCATACAACTCGAAAACGGAGCGCTTTTAATCGACACCCCTGGAATGCGTGAGCTTGGCAATATTTCAGTGGATATTGGGATTGACGAAACATTTTCAGAAATAATTGAATTATCTGCAAACTGCAAATTTCGAGACTGTAATCACATCAATGAAACAGGCTGTGCTGTATTAACCGCTGTAAAAGAGGGGACATTGACGAAGAAAAGACATAAAAATTACCTCAAGATGAAAAGAGAGTCAGCCTTCAACGAGATGTCATATATTGAAAAAAAGCAAAAGGATAAAAAGTTTAGTAAGTTAATCAAATCAACAATCAA
>CAYGTY010000345.1:0-3413 GCA_964352825.1 uncultured Anaerolineaceae bacterium | reverse complement strand
GGGGTAAGACTTTGTGGAGAAGTAGAGAATAACAATTTTGCACAAAATTTCAGTCTGTTATACCATAAACACTATACATTATGGAGAATCCAACATGACAGACAAATCAGATAACGATAATCCTCAAAATATGTCCGCAGATGATTTCTTCGGTCACGATGACTCACAAAACACAACCGCTACTGCCGAAAAAGCTGAATCAATGGGTGAATTGACGAATCAGCTTAATGAAGCCCTCGCCAATTCAGGTTTATCAAACATATCAGGTGGCAATATTGTTATGCAACTCGTCATCAATTTCTTACCATTGCCCTATGCCAGCAAACGCAGACTCCAAGAAAAGATGAATCGTGGTGAGAGCCTATCCCCCCTCGACATCATCACAGGTGGCTCAAGCATATTCAGTATTATCAAAACCGTTATCTTTATGATTATCTTTGCGGCAATTGCTATTTATATGAGTCAACAAGGTCTAACGTAATCGTAGGGCATGATGTATCATGCGTCAACAAACAGCAGGAGCAACGGCTTGCCTTGTCCGAAAATAAATACAACGAGGTCACACACTCGAAATTTTATTCCGTAGACGTTGGATGCGTGAAGCCAACACCGTATCGGCTTCAATCTCTTCTTCGACTTTATTGCACCCATGCAAAACAGTGGTGTGGCTTCGACCAAAAATATCACCAATTTGAGGCAGTGAGGATTCTGTCATTTCACGCGCAAGGAACATCGCAATTTGCCGTGCATGATTAATACGGGCAGCCCGTTTCTTGCCTGTGAGGACATCTACATCTAAATTGAAGGTGTCCGCAACCACATCAATAATACGAGGGATTGTGATTTGCTCACGTGGCTTTTCATAACGATTGAGTGTGGCTTCTGCACGGTGCATGGTTAAGTTATGTCCACCCCCCATACGTACCCGTGCCGCAATCTGGTTGAATACACCACTTAATTCACGGATATTATGAGGTGCACGTTCTGCAATCATGTGCAACATGTCAGGCGACATCTCAAGCTGGCGTTCTTGTGCCCACATTTCCATAATCGCCATGCGTGTTTCAAATTCTGGTGGAGAAATATCGGCAACCAGCCCACCCTGAAACCGTGAACGTAAACGGTCTTCAAGTGTTTCTAATTCACGCGGATGACGGTCAGATGCCAGCACAATTTGTTTATTGAAGTTCACAAGTGCGTTAAAGGTATGGAAAAATTCTTCTTGGGTTGTATCTTTACCCCGAATAAACTGAATATCATCAACCAGCAATACATCTACCGAGCGATATTTCTCACGGAACATCGCCGTTGACCGATTCCGTATCGCGTTAATGAGGTCATTAGTAAAGGCTTCCGATGGGACATATAAGACGCGCAGCCCTCGTTGTTGACATGCGTTTGCAATCGCCTGTAATAGATGAGTCTTACCCAAGCCTACACCACCATAAACCAAAAAGGGGTTGTAGACAGTGGCTGGATATTCCGCAATCGACTGCGCGGCTTCTAATGCAATGTAATTGGACTTGTTGCCAATAAACCGCTCAAAGGTCAGGCGTGGGTTAATTTCGCTCTCTGGTAAATCAGGGCGTTGAGGTTGGCGTAGTGCTTCACGGAAAGATGGGCGGTCAGTGATGCTCTCTGGAATATCATCATCTTTCTTTGCCAACAACTTAAACAGAGGCATTTCTTCATTAACCTCTTCCAGTGTTGGTTTGGCACGATGAACGCGAAATTCGATTTGTACATCAGCACACAAGACCTCAGATAAGGTCGCCTGTATATCATCATAAAGACGATGTTGCAACATATCGCAGATGTAGCTATTGGGAACACCAACAATATAGGTATCAGCCTCTATGCCTATGAACTGGGTAGGGCGTAACCATGTCTCGAAATTGGCACGATCCCATTTGAGTTCTAGTAGATTATAAGCTGATTTCCAAGCGTTCCTTGCGACTTCCACGATGTATGTAACCTTCCTTGACAATAATAGACAACTATAATCGGATAAAGGAGAGACCGATTCCGTTAATTAGGCGCACTAAACCATCAGGTACAAAGACCTGCTTTATACTGACGCAATTTGTAATGTTATGGGTTATGATCGTTTACTGATTATGTAATCGACTGGGGTGTTTGCCGACTACATACCCCTCTAAACCAATCAACCATCCTACAGAGGCAATTTTATTTTTCGTAGGTTCATATAGTATAGCTTATAGTCCTATCAGTCTCAACTAATTATTGCCCCAAACACGAAATTTTAAGGTTGGGATATATTTGATGTTTTTTTGGGATAAGTGGTATAAGTGGCTATCGTTTGTTTGCATTATAGTTATAGGCTTATTAATTGGGATATGTGGGAAAAGTTGGGATAAATCTATCATTTTCTGTGTTATATAACCCAAATATCCCAAAGCATCTTTAAAAAGTTTGTTTATCCCACATTTAGATTGTGATGTAATTCACAACTTAACATTATCATAATTTCTCCATAACATTCCATTTCGCCATCAAATTTGGGATAAAGTCGTCATTCAAAATTAAAATTGAGAAATACTAAGTTCCAATAATACGATAGAGACACTTCCGCCTTTTGGGAAATATTAGGGGTCAGCACTTTCTATTGGTTTCAATTTCCGTTATTTACTTACACTAGAGCCTATAAAGGGTTCATTTCTGGTTTGTGATATAGTTATTATCATTGTTTCTCATAATTAGTGGACGAATTATAAAATACGATGTAAACTTTGTTTAACAAATTAGTTTTTTATTTTTATTATTTGGAGAAACAGGGGTTTAAAATGTCCGATTATCAAAGCCACGTACCCCTAACCGATTCTATTGCAGAAGACGTTGGTACAAATCTAAACGAAAAGCCAGACATTATCAAAGTATCAGCAAGATCACGCTCAACATCAGTTGCAGGTGCAATTGCAGGAGTCATGCGTCAGCACAATATGGCAGAAGTTCAAGCCATTGGTGCAGGTGCAGTCAATCAAGCCGTCAAAGCGCTCGCCATTGCTCGTGGGTATCTTGAACGCGATGAAATTGATATTGTGACGATACCGTACTTTACCGAAGTTGATATTGATGGACAAGAACGGACAGCAGTTCGCTTTTATGTAGAGCCACGTCCTTTATAAAATCGGTTGTTAGCTTAGACTAGCATTTATAGAATAATTAAAGGCAGATACGATACATGTATCTGTCTTTTTGATTATAGTAAATTGAATTACCGTTCAGAAAATTAAAGATGTTATCAAGCATTTAGCTGATTAGCTTGATAGTAGGTTAGCCTGATTGACAAGATGCTATATATCTAATGGGTTAACAAGCTCTTGAAATATGTTATTTCGACAGGGGTTTACAATCTATCAATGTCCAGATATAAACTAAATCTGCTATATATA
>CAYGTY010000344.1:0-3435 GCA_964352825.1 uncultured Anaerolineaceae bacterium | reverse complement strand
TAATAATCATTTTTCACCTTAGCAGGATACCAATTAATAAGCTGTAATCATGTCATTGCTTTATTAAAAAATCTAGCTTGAACATAATTTACTCAGTCTCTATTTTGGGAGTATAGCTTACAACAGCCACAGAAGCTGTTTGAAAGACTAATTCAAATTGCTCACCATATTCTATGTAGAGTTCATCTATATAAGATTGGCTAATATCACGTTGATAGATAATGTAATCAACATCATAGCGATCTAAATTTAACACTTTTGTGGCGGGGTCATGCTCATCACTGAAGAAACGCTGATTACGACTCAAGCGTTGCTCAGCATCCTCATAATCAATACCTGTAAAGTTCATCATACAGCGTTCTTCACAAAACGAGACAGGTTTCAATAAGTGTGAAATTGTGCCAAGGTAATCTCGGAAGCGTATGTTACTATCGCCCATAACAACAACCCGCTCACTCGTTTCGCTTTCCATAAATTCTGCGACATCAACTAGCTCGCGTTGGAAGCTGATTAAATCGAGAGTGTCGTCTATATTATCTAACTGTGTAGAAACTCCCGACAATACAATCAATGGACTGATAATAATAACTGAGGTTAGAAATATCCGCTGACCCCACTTCTGAATAGCATCTGATAGCCGATTTTCTATAATCTTTGTCACAGACTCAAGCAGATACCATAGGGCTAAACCATAAGGAATAATCCAGATAACCCGATAAATATGATAAACACTGACCAACCGACCATATATCCAAGCCACTTGCGGTATTAATGCAACTACCACGACAATTACATAAGCGAGGTGCAAACGGTCTCTATCGGTATGGAGTAATTGAGCCAAACTCATAACGGTGACAGCGAATAATAGCGCGTAAGTTAAATTCCCGACTATCTCAGGACTTGCACTATAGAGTTCACCTGACTCATCTAACCAAATACGTTCATCTTCAGTTATTTTGTCATCACCAAAGTTAAATTCCATTTCTGTAGTAAACCGTACCACAACCATAGGGGCGAATATCACAGCACATAAAATCGCTATATTCAGATAAGGACGTAACTTGCGAGACAGTAGCACATTAAAGACCATCCATAAGCCAATAACGCTGACAATAAAACCAGCCAATATCGGATGTGTAAATATTGTTCCAATAATTACAAGGGCGAGTAGGGCATATTTCTGCCAATGAGGGGATTGGATGATGTGATAACTAATACCGAGGATAATCGGTGCAAAACCAAACCCTGCTAGAACTTTATCTTGAATTAAGCGTCTTAAGACCTCTCCACCCGATTGACGGTCTGCTTGTGTGAGGAGGGCTAAAATAACAAAGTGTAGAATCGTAATAATTAAACTTGTCCGAATTGAATAATTGAATAAACGGGCACTGACATAAATCGAGCAACCCAGATAAACCATTAACAGTGCTGAGATAGTGAGCTGTGCAACCAAGATATGCTCACCTGAAATATCCACCATCAGAGCCTCGCCAAATCGCCAATAAGCGACTGATATTCTGTCTGATATACGCTGTCCACTATCAAAATAAATCTCATTCCAATCTAATGGGACACCACTAGCATGGCGCGTAATTTCGGCATTGTGTAAGAGAATATCATTTCGTTTAATCATCGTGATTGGGGCTGAAAGTGTGAATGCTAAGACGACAAAGACCGCCACACTTGCTAAAAGTAGTGTGATGCGTGTTTGGGATGTAATGCGAATATTACGCATATCTGTGAGTTGAATACGCCAACTGACTCCAATAATACCTAAGATAGATAACACATACCAAACTGCTGAAATGTGGTGAATTGTGAGGTTCAATGTGCGTGCCAACAAAGCCATCATGCCGACAAAACCTATCGAGATGGGTAAGCCCAATCCAATAAATCGCATCCAACTCCAATGTTGTCCACCCGAGAGCATATACCCAACCGTTCCCCCAGGGATCAAAAATAAGAAAAAACTCAATCCTACACTCACACCATCAGGTAAATTTAAAAACTGTAGAATGTCAAAGCCCCAACATAAAGTAAGGAGAATAATTAGCAGTAGAATGATGGACCATCGGTTGACAAAACGCATTGGCGAAACCTTTCAAGGTATCGAGCAGGGTAAGTGGCAGTTGAGTATACCTGTAATGATAAGTCGGATTCAAGATTCGGTCATAGGGCATCAACATTGAGCGAATGTTCACACCCTACTTATATCTAGCCAATGTCTTTTGATCATCATAGGAACACTACCTATCAATAGAATCGGAGATTTCTGTGAAATATAAATTGATTGCCCTGATAATGGTTATATTATCGCTTGTTCCAGTTACTGCTTTAGCACAAGATGATATGCTGTTGCCGATTGCTAGCGAAGATGTTTTGATCGCAAGTGACGGACAAGAGTATGAGTCATATCTTGCCTATCCTGATACAGAAGGCGTGTACCCAGGGATTGTTTTGATTCACTCATTTAATGGTCTTGAACAAGGTTATCGTGATATGACTGATTCCTTTGCTGCTGAAGGATTTGTTGTGTTAGCAGTTGGTTGGCAAACCTTTGAGCGTAGTCCTTCGGATGCGCTTGTTGAGCAACTTACGTTAGATAGTATTGAATTTTTGACAGCTCGTGATGATGTTGACCCTGAAAAATTAGGCTTAACAGGATTTTGTGCAGGTGGACGCTATACGATGTTATTCATGCCACAAGTTGATGCCTTTGCGGCTGGTGTTGCTTGGTACGGATTCCCCAATAATGGTGACCCTGTTACCGCGACTGACCTCATTCCTGACCTTGAATCACCGATGCTAATTATTCATAGTACCGATGATATCCCAAGCCCCATTACGGGTATTTATGAATATGCCACCGCATTAGGTGAAGCAGATAAAGACTTTGAACTCAAGGTCTATGCCAATGAACCGCATGGTTTTATGCTAGTTGATGGTGAACTGCGTACCGATGACGTTGCCAATGATGCCTTCTATGAAATGATTGATTACTTCAATCGTAAGCTAGGATAACATTTTCAAAGTGGGCAGGTACTTTTTTATCTGTCCCACATCTATCTTAAAGGGGACGTACAATCACGTCTTGTAGATACTTATTGCGTAAAATGGTTTCATCTTGAATTTTGGCTGACCCATCGGAGATAAATCGTGCTGATAAGGGTTTTTGATAACGGTTGGATAACGCTCGCATCAATTGCAAAATTGCTAAGACACGTTCAGGTTTTTCATCAATCCCAATCGGGTAGGTATCAATTCCTAACCCACAATGTAGGGATAAAAACAAATTTCGCTCAATCGTGAATTCCCCATCTTCATAATAACGTGCTAAACCTGCATCCTCTAAACATGGGAACATTAACCCGCACAAACCAACAGGTTCTGGATTTTGTATTTTAATGAAGGAGCTAATCTGTGTGAAGATATCGG
>CAYGTY010000343.1:0-3446 GCA_964352825.1 uncultured Anaerolineaceae bacterium | reverse complement strand
GTCACAAACATAATATCATCTTGTATCTCAACAATATCTAATACCAAATCCATTATATATCCTTCAGCACACATTTTGAGTAGCGTATCAGCAAGTCTTTATGTTTTCTAGTTACAGTAAGGGTATATACTAAAGAGGTATTTGTTCGATTGGGGTATGAATTTGCAAGCAGACTTGTTTCTTATTGAGCAAATACCAGACAACACAGTACAATCAAATCATACACGATAATCATAGAGTAACTTATGCCTGACCAAGATTCTAAAATTCGGGATACAATGAGCATTGATTGGGAAGCAATCTGGAAATCCCTTGATTGGGATGATACAGACCGCGAACAAGAAGCCATCAGAGAACGCTTACAACAACGCGCTCAACAGTATGCCAAACCATCCAAGCAACAAGAGAGCTATCAGTCAGACCGCAAAGATGTCTATCAACTTCTGACATTTGACCTCGGCTCAGAACGTTATGGTATTGATGTCAGTGTTGTCACCAGTGTACGCGCCATAAAAAAGTTAACCCGTGTCCCTGGTGCGCCTTCATTTTATAGAGGTGTGGTTAATGTACGAGGGCAAATTATCACCGTGCTGGACTTACGAATCTTATTATCGCTTGGTATCAACACCAGCGAAATTCCACCCGAGATAATCGTGGTAGAGTATAATAATCTTGAGCTTGCGATTCTTGCAGACCATGTATCTGCGGTAGAGCGAATCCCCGTAGACGTTATCGAACCTATCGAAATGACTTATGCACGAGGCGTAACCTTAGGTCGCCTTGTTGTTTTAGATACTGAGCAACTCTTAGCAGATGAACGCCTTTTTGTTGGCGGAGTAGAGAATTTATGATCCAAGAAACCAATACATCCAAACGTGTTTTTGCACAATTATCGAATGGTATTGTCTTATCGATGGCAATATCAGCCGCTATTCCTGTTTTAGTTATGTGCTTGTTTTTAATTAATGACCCCAATACAAGCATATCTATATTTCTTGCCCCAGTGGCAGCATTTATCGGGGGTGCAGCATTTGGCATTTATGTCTACAATTCGAGTTTCCGTAAACTGGAGCAGACCCTTGGTAATTATATCGAAGCACTTGATACAGTGGCAGGAGGCGACCTGACGCAACGCCTCACCATCCCTGATATGAACGCTGAATCCGTCGATGGACGAATGATGATGCACCTTGGCGAAGTCATTAATCGTACACTTGACCAACTCGAGTCGATTGTGCAAGAGATTAATCGAGCTATGTTACGGCTTGAATCAGATACAGAAGCGATTCTCGATGCGACCTCGCGTCAAATCACAATGGCAAATGAACAAGACGCTGTTGTGACCGAAACCACTGCCACAGTAAATGAAGTCCGTGCAACCGTCACCGAAACAGCAGAACGCGCTCAAAGCGTTGCTGAAACGGCTCAAACATCTGTTGATATTTCACGCTCTGGGAATGATGCAGTCAATGAAACAATCGCTGGGATGGATATTATTCGTCGCCGTGTAGAAGATATTGCAGACAACATCCTTGTTCTATCTGAACATACCCAACAAATCGGTGAAATCATCGCAACCGTGAATAACCTCGCTGACCAATCTCGTATGTTAGCCTTGAACGCCTCAGTTGAAGCGGCACGGGCTGGTGAAGAAGGGAAAGGGTTTGCTGTCGTTGCGATGGAAGTCCGTAACTTAGCAGACCAGAACCGTGATGCAACGGTACAAGTCCGCGAAATCTTAGGTGAAATTCAACGCTCGACCAACTCTGCTGTGATGGTGACAGAAGAAGGTAGTAAAGGGGTGGATAGTGGTCAGCAACAAGTCAACGCCGCTGGAGAATCGATTAAAGAACTCTCCAAAGCGATTGAAGATGCCGCCCTTGCCGCCATGCAAATTGCCGCCTCCACTCGTCAACAAACCATCGGCATGGATCAACTAACCAATGCGATGCGAACCATCAAACATGCCACAACCGAAACCGTCAGCAGTACCATGCAAGTGGAAGCCAGTGTGCAACGCCTGCGTGATGCCGCCAACCGTGTCAATGATGTGCTGTCCGATTTAAAATTTGGGGAAGCTGAGAGTGCATAACCGATTGGCAATACTGCTACTCATTCTTCTGTGTGGACTTGTTATAGTCTCCGCAGATGATTTGCCCATCCTCGATATTAATGATGTGCTAGGAGAAAATTTCCAAATTGTGTCACAATCCCCTACTGTATTTTGGGATGATGACCTCAGAATTGTTACCTACATCAGTTATGAAACTGACCAACGTATAGATATTCCTTATCCCAATGAAGTAAATATCTTCAAAGAACTTTCAGATTATGGAACTTATAGTTTTCTACTAAAGAGTTGGGACAGTACAACTTGGCTATTTGAACCGCTTACACAAACGATAAAACCTGCTCCAACACAATGTGATTTAACTCAATCACCATTAGGCAAAGGATATTGGATACAAATTGTAAACGAGGTTGGGGACATTGCATTTTGTAATACGGAAACAGGACAACTGACAAATAAGATTCCTCAGCTTACAGTCCAAAATCTTGAATGTTACTATGAAGGTGTACAAAATCCAGTCATTGAAATTGTCGAAGAAAATCAATTGTTAGGCATAACATGCGATACAGTGCAAGCCTATGTATACTCAATTGATTCTGACCAGTTCTCAATTTTAGGGAAAATGGAAGAATACTTTAATGGATACCTGCCTAATTCTGAACAACCTTATCGTGGATTCAACTATAAATATCTCGGTAATTCCAATATTTTGATTGAACTACCCCGTTGGGAACAGTACTTCAATAGTCCATTTGATTCGCAATTATACTTTGCTAACCTTAAAAATGAAGCCAGTGTAGAGTTTATAGGATTTGATACTGAATATTCACTACTTACGAATCAATATTATTGGAGTGAAGTAGACAAAGACAAGTCTCAGGTCATTGTACACAGTTTTGATGTAGATACATTAGAACAAAGCATTTGGAAAACGTTCGATTGTATTCCAATGAAAACCTGCATCAATGGACAAATATTCTTGAGTCCCAATCTCAAACACATGGCTCTCACTAATATGGCAACTTGGATAGACCCTTATCCAGAATTAGGCATGATCGTTTTGGACACACAATCAGGTGAGCTTATCGGAGAGGATGAGAGCTTTGTCAGTCATTTAATATGGATAGATGATTCTCAATTCATTGCGGTTAACGAACTTTCATTTCGCTCACTTGTGTATCACAAGGATATTAGCGAAACCGACATCAGTACATTACAAACTGAATCATTTAACCTAAGATTGAATCCCTCAGAAGATAGACGTTATTTCATTTTTTATGTCGGTGATAGTTATGATTTGTTTGATGTCATTGACTGGAAAAGGTATTCATTAGTATCGCAAACATCAATGCTCATAGAAATGGGCGACAAAAGC
>CAYGTY010000342.1:0-3511 GCA_964352825.1 uncultured Anaerolineaceae bacterium | reverse complement strand
GAGATGCGTGGACAATTGGGGAGCGATGTCTATAAATCCACATTCAGCCACGAGACAGAAGTCGCACAAGCGGGTTATCATAAAGTTGTTCTAGATGACTATAATATTCAAGCTGAGCTAAGCGCGACAGTCCGTGTGGGGTGTCATCGTTATACATTCAATGAAGCTGGACGTGCGTGGATTTTGTTGGACCTACCGATGGCGATTATGTTGCCTATGTCTGATACGGTCATAGAACAAACCGCGCCAAATGAATTTTGTGGATATGTCGAAAATGAAGCTACCCGCCGTCGCCCAAAACGGACGAAACTCTATTTTTCAATCCAATGTGAACAAGCCCCCATCGAAACACTATGTTGGCATGGTGACGAGGTTACGCCACTTGAAGGCGTTCAACATCAGAATGGTTTAGCACTTGGATATGATGTGCAAGCTGGGGATATACTGCAATTTCGGATTGGGATTTCTTATTGTGGGATTGATAACGCCCGTGACAATATTCAGCAAGAGTGCAATCATTGGGATTTTGATGCGGTTCATCTAGAGGCTCGCAACGACTGGAATCAGATGTTGGGGCGGATTGAGGTCGAAGGCGGAACGGATGCCCAGAAGACGAAATTTTATACAGACCTTTTCCATGCGCTCAAGGGTCGACGACGTGTCAGTGATGTAGGCGGTACATATCTTGATATGACAGGGGATGCGCCACAAGTCCGCCAAATTCCACTAGATGAAAACGGAAAACCACAGTACGAACATCATAATTCGGATGCCTTCTGGGGTGCAGCATGGACACTAAACACCTTATGGTCGCTGGCATACCCGCATATCACAAACAATTTCTGTAATACCCTAATCGACATGTATCATAACGGCGGGCTGATTCCGCGTGGACCGTCTGGTGGAAATTACACCTTTGTCATGACTGCACCAACCTCAACAACATTTTTGGTCTCGGCATGGATGTACGGAATTCGTAGCTTTGATATTGAAGCCGCTTATCAGGGGATGCTCAAAAATCATGGACCGGGTGGCTTGATGAGTAAAGCAGGGTATGAACACAACACCAGTATCGGCGGTGGTGTCGAATATTATATAGAGCGCGGTTATGTGCCACAGGGGATTCAGGCAGATGCCTACCATGTCCACGCAGCAGCAACCATGACCTTAGAATATGCTTTCCATGACTGGTCATTGGCTCAACTCGCTCGCACACTCGGACACGATGCCGATTATGAGCGACTGATGGCACGGTCACAGAATTATCGCAATCTGTGGGATACAGAAACACGATTTATGCGTCCGCGCACAATGGATGGTGAATTTCTACCTGACTTTGACCCAATGGCATTAGACGGTTGGAGCGAAGGGAACGCGCATCACTATCGCTGGCATGTTCCGCATGATGTACAGGGGCTGGCTGATTTATTTGGTGGACAAGAATCCTTTATTGAAGAACTCGATAATCTGTTTAAGCTGGCTGAGGGGCATGGCTTTGCTGCGCCACATAGCGAACACGAAAAAGGTTATATGGATTATGGCAATCAACCTTGTATGTACCTCGCTCACCTCTTTAATTATGCAGGTGCGCCGTGGTTGACCCAGAAGTGGGTACGCCGTGTGATGCAGACCGCCAAAAGTGATATTACGCCCTATGGTGGTTATGGCGGTGATGAAGATCAGGGGCAAATGGGCGCGCTCAATGTGTTGATGGCAATGGGATTATTTAGTATAAATGGTGGCTGTTTACCTGACCCCATTCTTGAATTATCCGCACCGATCTTTGATAAAATTACCATTCACCTTGACCCCGACTATCATAGTGACAGCACCTTTGTGATTGAGACAGAAAACAATCACCCCGATGCCTGCTATATTCAATCAGCAAGGTTGAACGGAAAACCTCTACAGACCGCATGGTTCTATCATCGTGACTTCCGCAAGGGGGGGCATCTTAAACTTGTTCTTGGCACAGAACCCAATACGCAATGGGGGAATCTGCCGATTGAAAAATAAGGGACTAAAAAAGGATACTATTGCTAGCACCCTTTAATGTGATTTGAGTTTTATTTACTCGACGACTTTTTCGGCTGGCATCGGTTTCGGTTGGCTGTGTCCATTGCCGTTGATGGCTGGCGAATCTATGTGATAATGCAAATGACTCACTTGAACCTGTGATTGTATTAAGCGTAGCATGAAATCAGGGAAGAATTTCGGGGTGATAGCACCGTCGCCACCACCAAGCCACCCACCCCACCGAAGCTGTTGCCTGCTATGAAAGCTGGGAAGCTAGGGTGGGGGTGGTTCATTTATTCTCCATTGTCAGTCGGTGACAAAGCAATCTCATTCCAAACCTTTTCTATAATAGCCATAATTTTGTCAATGGTTTGTGAATGGGAAAGGGCAAAGACTCTTATAAATGAAGAAGTGTGTTCATGCTGAAGTTCAGAGCCAACTACTATCACAGAGACATTTGTCCCTTTCACTTCGGCAACAAGACTACTTGTTTTGTAAGATGACTTGATTGTCGTCTCCTTAACATTATGAAATATGCTGTCGTCTAAAACAAAGGATTCCATATATCGGCTTATTGAAGGCAAAGTTAATGGGTGTGAATGCAATGTCATAAAAAAGGAATGCGGATGAGCAGAGATAACATCAAGAATTGATGTTCCACCAATTGGTACATCTGCGAAATGTTGAGACAATAGGATAGGATAGTGAAAACCATATAATTCACCCAAACTTACGCGAATTGGAGTAGGAATTGTTACCTGAATATCAGGATAAAGTTCACTACCCTGAAATGTAATATGTGAAATATCGCTAGAGGATGTGAGTTGCATTGGTTTGTTGTAGGCAGTAGCTGATAAATTCTGTTCCTCAAACAATGCAAGGTGTGTAGTAGATAAGCCATAATTCGTGTATTTCTGCTTATCCCAAGGATACTTCATTAATCCAACAGCAATCAGAAAAAAAGACAGCTCATTATTTCTGTAACCTACGGGGATTGAACCAATTTCTTTGGGAACTTCAAAGTCATCACAGTAAAGTATCGAAGGTGAATACAAAAATTTCTGTCCGGGTCCGAACCTAACCCAGTCTGGGTAAGGGATTTTTACTGTCCCATTAAAAACAAATACATTTTCACAATCTTTACTTTGATTCATTGTCACTCCGAGCTAACTAAGTTAAATATGAAATTAGATATAGTCTGGGGAAGCAAATCTCCCCAGACTAATTATGTTATAGCTACGGAAGCATACTTAGCAGAAGTGGGAAAGGATTATCAGTATAACCAACTTGATAATCTTGAAGATTAGTCCCAACAAACAATAGCTCACCTTCGCTAATCGAAAGATTGGTTTGAGGTGTAAGCAGACGATTCTGACCAATCAAAGATTCTGGAATATCGAATTCCACAAGATGTGGAGCGGCTGGGTCAGAGGGTTGTCCATTTGTTCGTCTTCCCCAGATGATACTCTGAAGTGTTGGGTCAGGTGTACTTACC
>CAYGTY010000341.1:2218-3544 GCA_964352825.1 uncultured Anaerolineaceae bacterium | reverse complement strand
AATTTATGGATAGACGAATCAATACGCAATTGTATGGTATTTTGAAGTAAAATATTTGAAGGATATTGCCCAAATGACGAAGAAACCCATATTGATTATTGGTGCTGGCATAGCTGGATTATCGGCGGGTCGTCGTCTCCAAGATGAAGGTCACTCAGTCGTAATTATCGAGGCACGGGAGCGAGCAGGTGGGCGTATTTGGACGGATGAAACATTAGGTGCGCCATTAGACTTGGGGGGATCATGGATTCACGGCATCAAGAAAAACCCCATTCATAAGCTGGTCAAAAAACACAAAATCAAAACCCAAGCGACCGACTATGATTCATTTGTCGCCTATAATCAAGATGGTCAAATTGTACCTGATGACGACATCGTAAAGGCTGAACGGCTCTATACCAAACTGATGAAAGAACTAGATGAAGCCCGCGAAGATCTAGACGACGACCAATCCTTAGAAGCAGGTATTCAGTCTATGCGTGCAGCTCAAAATCTATCGCCAGCACAAGAAAAACTCCTCGATTTCACGATCGTAAATGAAATTGAGCATGATTATGCCGCCAATACATCCCATATGTCGCTATGGTATTGGGATCAAGATGAAGAATTTGGTGGGAAACAAGTTATTTTTCCTCAAGGCTATCAACAAGTTGTTGCTAAATTAGCCGAGGGCTTGGATATTCACTATGAACAAATCGTCACCAGCATCACGTATAACAAGGAGCAAGTCACCGTCCAGACAAAAAGTGGACATCAATACGAAGGACAATGTGTCTTAATCACTGTTCCCTTAGGCGTTCTCAAACATCAGCAAATCATATTCTCCCCACCCCTTCCTCAATATAAACAAGAAGCTATCAAACAACTGGAGATGGGTGATTTCAATAAAGTATACTTGCGCTTTCCAGAGATCTTTTGGGAAGAGGATATTCAATTCATTGGTTATGTCGATGATAAAAAAGATGAGTGGTGTGGATGGATGAATTATATGCCTTTTATTGATGAGCCAATTCTAGTTGCCTTCAATACAGGGAAATTCGCGCGTCAAGTTGAATCTATGACAGATGATGAAATTGTCAAACAAGCCATGTCCACATTACAAAAAATGTATAGCAATTCCATCCCACAACCCACTCAGCATCTTGTTACGCGCTGGGGAAAAGATCCATTCACTCGTGGCGCATATTCTTATATACCTGTCGGGTCTACAGGACAACAGTACAAAGATATGGCGAAACCTGTGGGCAATCAACTCTTTTTTGCAGGTGAGGCAACCTCACGCAAATATCCATCCACAGTCCATGGCGCATATATCTCGGGTCAACG
>CAYGTY010000341.1:0-2118 GCA_964352825.1 uncultured Anaerolineaceae bacterium | reverse complement strand
GTGCACGACCAATGGCATATAACTCACGGAATTGGAGACAAGCCATGAAGACCTATAAATCTAATTTAATTAAACTTATTGTTCTATGCTTGCTGTTACCCGTATTGACGATAAACGGTCAAGCACCCGAAGCCTATATCATCTCGCTATGGACATTTGATCGCGCCCAACGCTTCGAGAAAAATGAACAAATCCCAGCCGAACATAACCAACCCATCGAAGAAGGCATCCTACGCATGATTGGTGGAGATGTGAAGTCTTCAGGGACAGAAGGTGTCCCCTTCACAGATTTTACCTGTGGTATCCCCTATGCACCGACAGCAGGTATCCAATGGGATGAAGTTGAAGGTGGCGAAGATATTCGTACCGACTTACCAGCACAACTTGAGCTATCTGTTAGCACCATTGATTGGAAGCAAATCTCGCTGTTCTTCTATTATCGTTCAGAAAGAACAAAGTCATTTGATGTGAGCTACCACCTCGGCGATGGCGATTGGAAACTGGTCGCTGATGATGTTGTGATTGACCCCAGAGACGAATGGACAAATATCGGAGTTGACTTAAACGACATCGAAGACATCGAAAACCGCGCACTTGTTGTTTTTCTGATTCATGATTTCACACGAGATTTCGGTGCAGGTGAGTTCCGTATGGATAATATCGCCCTGATGGGTAAGCGCATCAGTCAAGCCAATGATTGCCCACCCACCCTACAGACCATCACACCCTTTACCGATATTGGTGTCTTGTTGAATGTAGGAACACCGCCGACTTATACAGGCAGTCGAGGATTCCAGTTCCAAGTCGCGGATGATGAAACACCGATTGACCAACTGACGATTCTTGCCATCACAACAGACCCCAATGTGATTAATAAACTGAGCCTAAGCCCTGTTGATGCAGCAAACGGAATTTATCAGTTAGATATTGGTGAGCCACATGGATATAGTGGTGTTGCCGAAGTCATCCTGCGTATTATGGATGCTAGCGGAAATAGTGTCGAAACATCAATTCAATATGGGGTTGCTGATTTAGCAATTACAGATATAACCCATTATCATCAAGGCACAGCACAAGCCTCTGCTGCGGTTGCATTAGATGATACAACTATGATTGTTGCCAATGATAGCGACCAACGCCTCAGCATCTATTCGCGCAATCAATCAAGCGCACCCTTAGCAACCTTTGACATCACAGATAATCTTGAACTTTCTAAAGACAAAGATGGTTCTGTCCAGCCTGTTAACATCGAATCAGCAACTCAAGTCGGTAATCGTCAATATTGGCTTGGCTCACATAGCAATGATAGTCGTGGCAATCCAGCCCCCAATACCTATCGCCTATTCGCAACAGAAGTTGCAGGGCAAGGGGCGAATGCTCAACTATCTTTTATCGGACATTACGATGACTTGTTTGATGACCTTGACCAATGGGGAGATGCTTATAATTATAGATTCCAACGTACCATCAACCGCGGGACTCGTCCAATCAGTGATAGTGGCTTTAAAATCGAGGGCTTTACTATTGCACCAGACGGACAGACAGCCTACATAGGGATGCGTACACCGCTTGTCCCACCTGATGATCGCAACCGCGCCTTAATTGTGCCGATTGAGAACTTTACAGCATGGTTCAATAATGGTAGCCCATCCAACTCACCTACCTTTGGCGAACCGATTCTGCTTGACTTCGGTGGATTCGGGATTCGTGGACTAGAGTGTAATGCCAATGGATGCGCGATTGTTGCTGGGTCAATTGATACTCGTGCTGATTTCAGGCTCTATACATGGGATGGTAATCGTGACTCTGCACCTGTTTTACGGAATGTAATTCTCGATGGATTACGTCCTGAATCTGTTCTACTTAGTAATGGGAATACCTTCGCATCAGGTGCGACGATCCAACTGATTAGCGATAGCGACGAAATCGACTGGTATCGTTCAGGCTATCCCGGTGACAGTCTAGCAATCAACTTACAACTCTTCCGCTCAGATGTGATTACGCTTGATTAACTACTTCTATATTAGCTTGTATTGGGGTTGCTTGATTGATTTGAGGATTCCAATACAAGCTTGTTCTATTTAGTTACTGTAGGTCGCTCCCTCATCATAAGACTGC
>CAYGTY010000340.1:0-3546 GCA_964352825.1 uncultured Anaerolineaceae bacterium | reverse complement strand
GGTACATCAGTGCCACCTTTTTTGTTGTTCACTCCTGCTTTTGATTAACCGTTATACAACCCCACGATAGATATTAAGCATGTTTGCTACCAACTCAGGAAACTGAAACCATTCCCCGCCGCAAAGGACGGGGTATCAGGCACGACCTCGGTCGCCGCAAGAGACGGGGAATTAGACTCGAAGAGATTTAACTCCTATTAATTGAATTACTTTTTTAAATAATGTAAGTTTTGCTTAGGCGATTTAGTCGGTACTAATCCATTGAAAAGTAGCTTGTAGATATACCTTCAGCATTTCCCCAATTGACTATGTATGAGTTCAATTTATCAAGAATTACCTGATTGTGTGGATTCGCTTCATTGCGTTCTGCCTGCAATTTCTCGTGCCCTCCTTGGAGGTTCACGATTTCTTCAGAAGACTCAAAGATCAAGATATATGGGCTTCTCTCGATGCCGCTATCATATTTGATGAAACGATGCGAGATTCCTTTCTCCCAATCAAATGTAGATGCCTCTTCACTGACAAATTTCTCAAACTCTTCAACGTCTGTCTCAGGTGTTAATGTAATTTCACGAATAGTTATTTTCGTTGACATCAGAATATCTCCTTTGTTGTGGGTATGGATATTGACTTACATAGTCAGGTTACCAATACCTTAGAAGGGTTTCATCCATCTTTCGTTTAGTTATGGAGTTGAGGGGGTTTAGATTTAGAGAGACGCAATCAGAGCAATCCTAGTTTTTTCGCCTCTAATACGACTTGTGTTCGATTTTTCGCATTGAGTTTCTGGGAGATGTTATGCACATGGGTTTTGACTGTACCAACGGAAACCGTCAGATGAGTTGCAATTTTGCGGTTAGATAGTCCCTCACCGAGTAATTCAAGTACTTCCAACTCGCGGTTAGTTAGGGGTTCAATAAGCGGTTGGGATTTGGCTTTTGAGGGGTATTGGTCGTTTCTGAGATAGTCTATCAACTCGACAATTGTTTTGTCTAAGTCTCGTTGCGCCCCACGTTCCCATGCTTGTTGATAGACTTTTTCACCCAGTTCAGTTTTAAGGTCAGTGCGAAGTTGGGTGAGTTTGTTCCAGTGTTTCATCCAATCGGTAGCACCTGAGGGATGATTGTCAATAAGTCCTAATAATTCAACAGCATCTTCATACGTGGTATCATGAAACATAACAAACGAAACCTGAGGTATAAGATCAATCATTGGTCGACTACCCACTTGAACTAATCCTGCATCCAAAACACGCATTATCTCATGTCGTGCTGAGTCAACATCACCTAACTCGATATAACATAATGCTGCCACTTCATATTGGTAGACTCCACCGCGTTCTGTGTAGTTAATTTGTCGCAGAATTTGCAGTCCCTTATCAGGATGACCATGGATAGCGTCTGACTTCGCCAACACCATCGAATCGTAGTGATTATTGTATGGGCCTTCGGGTCTTAGCCGTATACCCTTTTCAACATATTGTCGCGCACGCTCAAAATCGCCAAGAGATAGATAGAAAGCCCCCTGTTTGATATATGGGAACGCCTGTTCATAGTTACTGTTAATATTCTGCCAATACTCGATAACAATTTGATTCGAAGCGATGGCATCGCGCACTTGTCCACGATCAAATTGAACAACCGAGAGAAGAGCGGATGCTTCCATTATATTTCTGGGATCGTTAGCCTCTATAGCAATATTCACATAAGCTTGCAGGTATGCGTCCCCCTCTGGGTTCTCGATCCGATGCCTGAAAAAATAGTGTCGAAAAATTGCCCGATAATAAAGGCACACATACCATAAGTCACCATATTGCTGACTAAGTTCCAGTCCATGTAACAACTCTTGCGGCAGTGTATCGTTTATGTCATGCTTGATGCCGATAGCCAGATAGAATAAGATTTGGGAAAAATAATCATCGGTATCCTCAGCCCTGATTAAGCACTGTTCATAGTGCTGAATTGGGGTCTTGTACTTCGGGAATCTTTCATAACCATATAGAAGATTATAGAAATTGCGCAATTCCATGTAATAGGCTTGCCATGCCAATAGACGATTAACACATTGCTGTTGTGATTGGGTGATTGGCTCTGGCAATGCCTGTATCGATTTTGCTAGAATAAGCGGATTGAAATGCTGATTTTCAAAAAACCTGTCGATGTTCAAAGCTTCGGTCATCTTTGCAATTGCATCAAAGTCAGCAAAGCCTATAGCTCGCTGCCACGCCTCCATGATATTAGCGTAGTCCGCTTTTAGTGCCAGATGCGCATCTTGTTGTCGCACATCCTTGAGCCAATCCGCATAGCCCAACACAAATGTCGCATAATATTTCACATGACCCTTTCGCACAGCGTGAAGTTCATCGTCTTCAGTCAATAACTTGTGACCGTACTGCCGTAACAACTCATGAATGTCATAACGACCATCTTGTGCCCGCCGTATCATCGACTTTTCAATCAAATCGGATAGCACCATCAGATCGGCGCCAGCGACATGTTCTGCTGCTTCTAATGTAAAACCACCTCGAAAGACAGATAATCGCAGAAATACCGCTCGTTCATCAGCCGTTAACAATTCCCATGAGTGGTCAAATACTGCGCGGATACTACGATGTCGATCAGGGATATTCCGTGCGCGAGTTGCTAGAATATCAATCCCACGATCAATCTGTCGGACGATTTCAGAGGGGGAAAGCGTCTTTAACCAACCAGCGGCTAATTCGATACCTAATGGTAAACCATCTACTAATTGACAGATACGAATGATACTCATTTGCTCGTCACCGGGGGAAAAATCACGCCTCACCTGCATTGCACGTTCAATAAATAGATTTAAGGCATCAAACCGATTGATATCCTCTGGGTCACTTGTACTTGGATATGCCATACCTCGAACATGCCAGATATATTCCATGTTCAGGTTAAGGATTTCCCGTGAGGTCGCTAGGATGGTTACATCGGGTGCAGTTGACACGATTTCGTCAACTAACGTGACCCCACCCATTACATGCTCAAAGTTATCCAACACCAGTAGAACATTACGCTGACTAAGAAAATCAATGAGTTGTTGTTCCAGAGAAGCTTTATTGTCGGCAGTAATGCCCAATATGTTAGCAATAGCTGGAGCTATCGCATCAGCAGAAGATAATGGTGCGAGGGGTATGTAGAAAACCCCATGTGCAAAATCTGAGTCGGTTAGATTTCGAATCATCTCGATTGCCAACCGCGTCTTGCCGATTCCACCAGCTCCTAATAGCGTCAGTAGGCGACAATTTGGATCACGCAGGCGGTCAATAATGCCGCTAATGTCCGACATGCGACCAACAAATGAGGTGGGTTGTGGTGGTACATTATGCAAAGTAATTTGAGATCTAGACATGATTGATCTTATATAATAATTGAGCAATTTTTGACACCTTTATTATATTGTATAAGCACCTATCAAACGACCATCTCTTGTATGCCCCATCACAGCTTTTCTAGCATCGTCTGGCAACGATGCTCGCTGTCCATTGGACAGCACGACCCCCTCAACCCCCATTCAACA
>CAYGTY010000339.1:0-3546 GCA_964352825.1 uncultured Anaerolineaceae bacterium | reverse complement strand
CTTGGATGGTCGTAGAGGATGAACAAGATTTATACGATATGATTTTGGCGATGTATGATATGCTCGGAATCGGTGGGGTTGCTTTTGCGACAGGGCGCGATGCAATGGACTGGATGCGTGATATTGAAGGTGGCGCAGAAGATGACATTCCTGAATTGGCATTGGTGGACATCCGTTTGCCTGATGAAAATATTGATGGTGTACATGTGGCAGCACAAATCCGAAAAACCGAAAAACTCAAAAATGTCGCAATTTGTCTCATGACAGCTTATAAATTTTCGCCTGCCGATGAAAAAGAGATTGTTCAAGAATCTGGGGCGGACTTCTTGTTATATAAACCTCTGCCACGCTTTCTAGAACTCGAAAAAATTCTGCGTGAATTAGTCGAAAAACGGCGTGCATCGCAAGCGGAGTAGAGACTATTCTTACAAAAAAAATTACAACTAACCTATTATTAAGTTATGACCTAATCTGAAAGTATTATTATGTCCAAACTCAATATCTTACTGATTACATCTGACCAACAACATTGGAATACCCTCGGACAGTTTAACCCAGAAATTCAAACCCCTGCTTTAGACAAACTCGCACAAGAAGGCACAACCTTCACCCGTGCTTATTGCCCGAACCCGATGTGTACACCGACCCGCGGTTCGTTGATTACGGGTAAGTATCCATCGCAACATGGAGGGTATGCAATTGGTGTGAAAGTCCATGAAGCCGAGCCAACGATTGGCGAATATTTTCATGATGCTGGTTATCGGACTGCCCTTGTTGGTAAAGCACACTTCCAACCCTTGCGCGGTACAGACGAGTTCCCATCATTAGAATCGTATCCGCTATTACAAGATTTGGATTTCTGGCAAGATTTTGATGAGCCGTTTTATGGATTCGACCATATCGAATTAGCGCGGAATCATACCGATGAAGCCCATGTCGGACAGCATTATGTGACATGGATGGAAGAAAAAGGGCTAACCAACTGGCGTGATTATTACCGTAGCCCAACGGGGAATAATGATACGCAAAAACGTAAATGGTTGATTCCTGAGGAATATCACTATAATGCGTGGATAGCCGAGCGCACCAACTCACTGATGTCTGAGTATAAAGATAGGGATAAACCCTTCTTTATGTGGGCGAGCTTCTTTGACCCTCATCCTGCTTATCTTGTGCCTGAACCGTGGGATACGATGTATGACCCCAAGGAAGTCACTGTGCCACAGATAGTCGAAGGCGAACATGACAACAACCCACCCCATTTCCAACTGACGCAAGAAGCAAATCCCGATTTTTCTGCATGGCAAGAACCCAATGGTAGTGCATCACATGGCTTTCACTCTCATTTGCATGACCGTGACGAACTCGCAAAGGATATTGCTTGTTATTATGGCATGGTCAGTTGTATGGATAAGTATATTGGGAATATTCTTGACCACTTGGAGGCTTTAGGTCTAGCTGATAATACATTGGTTGTCTTTACTAGCGACCACGGACACTATACAGGGCATCATGGCTTGATTGCAAAAGGGGCTTTCCATTATGAAGATGGGATTCGCGTTCCGATGATTGCGCGTCTACCTAATAGAATCCCAGCCGATACACAAAGCACAAGTCTACAATCACTGGTTGATTATGCGCCGACCTTTTTATCATTCAGTGGTTTAGACATCCCTGATGATATGACAGGCATCGACCAACAAGCAGTATGGACAGGTGAAAAAGAGGATGGGCGCGAGCATGTGATTGTGGAGAATCGCCATCAGCCAACCACCATTCATATGAAAACCTATATTGATAGTCGCTATAAACTCACGGTGTACTTCAATCGAGATTATGGTGAATTATTTGACCTCGAAAGCGACCCACAAGAATATCATAACCTGTGGTCAGATGAATCAATACGCGCACAATTGATGGAAAAGATGCTGACGGCGGAAATGTTAAAAGAAGAACCACTCACATCGGCATCAAGACAACTCCCCCATAAATCGGATTCGATGTCGGTTAAATCCTATAATAAGGGAAACTATCAGATTCGGTTTGACCCTCATCAGCACGTTTATGAATTATTCGATATTGTAAATGATACACACAAATCGACGAATCTATGGGATGTAGCAGAATATGCTCAAACCCGTGCAGAGATGGTGCTTGCACTCCTATTTGGACGGTGGGGAATGGAGCCTTTATGGATGCCACGTATCGCAGGCGCATAAGGCAATTTAACAGTCTGCAATGATAGGTTTATGAATGGTCTGCAACGAAATTTCGGTTTTTTCGTAAAATCTTATATAATGGAATCAATCGAAGTACACAACTCCCGTTTTATAGTTAAAGGGACTACCTATGAAATCCTCTAAATTTGTTTTACTTTTTGTTGTAAGTTTATTTGCTGTACTGATGGCACTTGTTCCCGCATTTGCCAGTGAATTCCCTGCTCCCGATGGTATTGATGCCGACCCTGCTCCTGTAGGTGAAGCCAGTGAGCAAGATACTATGCGCGTCAAACTCGCAGATAATGTCTCGCTAACAGGCAATTGGGTCATTCACTTTGACACGGGCACACCTGAAAGCGAAAAACAAGAATATATTGACCGCTTTAATGGTGTTATTGTCGAACGCATTGACGCACTAGATATTCTTGTGGTCGATCCCCCTGATTACTTCGGCATGAACTTTACATTTGATAGTGATGTTGAATTGATTGAGCAAGATTTTGTTGTTGCAGTCAATTTTGATAATCCACCTAATGACCCTGATTATAGCAAACAATGGGCACTCCCTCATATTGATGCAGAAACTTTATGGGCTGAAATGGGCGACCTCGAACCAATTACTGTCGCTGTCATTGATACAGGTGTCTGCATGAATCATGAAGATTTGCAGGGACGTGTTTTAGATAACGGGTATGATTTTGTTGATAACGACGATGATCCAGAGGATGTATTTGGTCATGGATGTTCAGTCGCAGGTATCATCGCCGCAAATATTGATAACGGCATTGGTATCGCAGGTTTAGCACCAAACGCCAGCATTTTACCTGTGCGCGTTCTCGGTCCTAATGGTAGTGGCTCAATGGCTGATGTTGCTAAGGGTATCGTTTACTCTGCGGATAACGGCGCAGACATCATTAACTTGTCACTTGGTAGCTTTGTCGGCTCACAAGCAGAAAAAGACGCAATTGATTATGCCGTGAGCAAAGGCGTAACCGTGATTGCATCTGCTGGTAACAGTGGTGGTTCACTCCCCGGTTTCCCTGCACGTTACGACAACGTTGTGGCAGTCGGTTCAATCGACTCTGACGGCAAACGCAGTAGCTTCAGTAACCTCGGTGGAGACATCTGGGCACCCGGTCGTGATATTCACACCGTATACCTCAACAACACTTACAAATCACTCAACGGTACAAGTTTCTCTGGACCATATGTTGCGGCAATGGCAGCTGTCCTTGAAGGTATGGGACAAGAACTTCATACTGATGGTGGCGATATGACATGGGCATGTATGATGCAAGGCTCTTGTAAAGTTGTCCCCGGTAGTTAA
>CAYGTY010000338.1:0-3659 GCA_964352825.1 uncultured Anaerolineaceae bacterium | reverse complement strand
GAACGGATACAGAATGGTCACCAGCCGGTTACCTCAAACATCTAATTTTAAGTGTTAAACCCTTTACCAGAGCTTTGCATTTACCACCTGAACAACTGGCTCACCGCATCGTCTACGGTGTTTGATATGTGTGATGTAGCGTTCTGTCTCAACAAAATCATGTATATCTTGAGAATCATAGCCTTTGTCTGTAATAAGTGTTGTGTTTTCTTCTTGGGTCGTGGTACAACGATTGAGATAATTAAATCGTCAGCTGACCATTTATCATGCTCATTAGCACCTGTGATATCAACTGAAAGTGATGCGCCACGCTTGTCTACAAGCAAATATAATTTTGCTCCTTTCTTACCATGATCCGTTAGATTCTTTCCCGTTGATTACACCCTAAAGGTGCTGCACAAAATTTGCTATCTATTCACTTCCATTTCCACTCAATTTTGCGGTGCTTATTATAAAACTTGAGCATCATTTTCATAATTTTGGCAAAGATGCCATGTCTGAAAGCGTTCATGTAACACACTACTTGACACCCAAACCACTCTCGTTTGACTGCTTTCCACCCACATCCCGTCCACATGGTATACCAGATCCTGTTCAATACTGCTCGAGTATCGGCAGGTCGACGACCTTTACCGCGTTTCTTCTTTGGGTTAACAAACAGTTTCTTGATGCGTTGCCATAACGGTTTTAGCACTTGAAAATAATCGACATTTTTCGGTTTTTGTTTATGATTATAGGGCATGGTGAACTCACTTGATTAGTTGTTTGGTCACTTCTAATTTCAGTGAGTTTCACTTGCTTTTTCAAGTCCTAATTTATTTCTCGGATATTTACTTAATTCAAAACCTTCATATCAATTTCAACACTATTTTGTAGACCTTACCCTTATATTGGCTGGTCAGGCTAGTCCTCAGGAAAAATTGGCGTGATGAAATAATCATCAGGTGCAAAACCTTCTGCACTCCATCCACTGATTTCACCGTCGATGGTCTCAATCTGCCACCATGTCAAACCATCATAACAAACAGGCTCACTGATGATATAAAACTCAGTGCCTTCTGGCATGGATGCAACTTGTTCACCACCGGGTTCAGTACGGACACGTAAATTTACCCGAGTTTCACCATCAGGGGAAATACTTACCATCGCCAGCATATCCATATTAAGTTGAGTCGGTGGGGCATCCGTGCAGACAATCGTCGCAGGTGTTAACACAGGGGTCGATGTTAATGTTGGGGTCTGCGTTGGTGTTGATGTTGCTGTCGCGGTTTGGGTCGGGCGAGGTGTTCTCGGCACAAGGGTTGGATAGGCATATGTCGGTGACGGCGTTAAAGTCGGCACAAGCAATTCCGCCTTTGGATCATCCTGAGTTAAGTCCCTGACATACAATACACTTTCGTACCCACCATATGCTAATTGTTGACCGTCGGGGCTGAGTGAGAATCCTGTAATGAAAGCAGGATTTTCGATACGTTCTAAAAGCCCATGATTGGTAGTATCCCAGATGAAAATCGTACCCGCGCTATCTGCCGTAATCATCTTATTTCCATCGGGACTATAGAGAATTGTTTCAAGGAATTCTAGTCCATCAAATTCAGTTGATGTTGCCAGACCTGTATATTGATGAATCTGTTCACCTGTCTGAACATCAAAGAGTGTAATCACTGTATTTTGAGACTCGTTTAATTGACCCAAAACCGCTAGTGTATCGCCATCTGGATGAAAGGCAATCGCGCGTACTTGTGCAAAATCTCCCTCGAAATCACTGACCAATGCGCCATCAAGCACATTCAAAATTTGTATCGTACCATCATAGTGCGTCGATGCAATCTGGCTATCATCAGGGCTAAAAGCAATATCTGTCGCTGTACAAGGTGATGAATACAAAATACTGATGACACCTGAGCTGTTATAGATAAATATTGTGCCATCACCCCCAATCCCTGCAAACATATCGCCTGATGTGCTGTAAGCAAGATCAACAGGGGCAGGTTGTATCAAACAATTTATTTGCTCCTGCTCAGGCTCGTTAGATTGACCGTGCCTATAGGGCGCGTAGATGACAGGTCTATCTTCATCAAACTGCATTCTAGCAAAGACGATGCTACCGTTGTTGGTCAATGCCATAGACCCATATTTGTTCGGCGAGAAGAACAATTTCTGAAAGCCTGTCCCAATACGTGGTGGAGCATCGAGATTATTGACTGCATAAACCCATGATTGATTTTGGCGTTGGGCGAGAATATAGTCTCCATTTGGTGACCAGTCTACATCGTCAATCGGAGGTAATATGTCTTGCGACTGACTGTCGAAACCCCATGTTATAATCAGAAGAAAAGCTATCATGACGAGAGTCTGTTTAGTCATACAAATACCCTTAGCTCTATTTATAACTGAAAAACCAATAATTATATGATACACCAAGTTAGATTATGTGCTAAATTCACCGCCAACAAATACATATCGTCTGCTTCTAACGCTAGAATCTCAATGCGAATTCAAATCAAAATTACAAACAAATGGAATACTATTTATATCAAATTTACCTGAAACATCTGCAAACATGATTCATAATATTACACTCACACCGACCTTTTCTTATGGGGGGGTTGCATCCGCTTCTTCAGGTCGGGCGCAAAACGTTGAACCCAACTATAAACCGTTGGATGCACCACACTTAATCCACATTCCGACATCATTTTTTCTGAATCACGATAACTCAAAGCGTAACGGAAATACTAACGCATGCAGGGCAGGATGATATCGTCACTTGAATGGATTTTCCGTAGCTTTTGATGATTACTTCACTGAATTTTTTGAGCAATTCATCTAATCATAATTGCCACTCGCGTTGTTTGCAACAGAACCGGATTTTGCTTGAACTAAAGATTTGAAATTACCGCTATCTTTGCCATAAATCCATGAGCTAAAGAACTGATCAGAGAACTGCCCGTGAATATTTTGTGGTGCCATCAAATTATTTGATGTGAAGCCATTGGCTTCAATCACAAGGCGATAACGATTATGATCACGAAATGTCGCCCCAGTAACATCACAAGATTTATCAAGATCATAATATGAGCCAGAGACCCATTCTATTTCATCAGCCATGCTAAGGTGCATAGATAATACAGAACTTCGCCAGGTATTGTCGATTTCTTTACGATACTGATATTCAATCCAATAGATGATGTAACTGATTTCGACAGAATGGGTTAACCAGTTACCCTTCCATAAGGGGTATTTGGTACTTATGCATGGGTTATATCGTAATATCGTGTCATCGTTGTGTTGTTCAAACTCTATTTGTAGATCAGGTACAGATACAATTGGGGTATCGTGTTTTGTGATAGGAACATCACGGATGCTGATGTTTCCCATTGCTAATAGTGCCATAACAATACTTCTCATGTCATTTTCTCCTAAAACACAACTGATTGGCTGGGTATAGATAGATATTTAGCCCTTCATTCCTTTTAGACTAATGAATGAATTTCCCACATATGTCCACAATGAACATCGTATATAATTCATGATAGGGACCAAACGCCTATAAAGAGCCTAATAATCGCTCAATTGACAGATGTTATGGTGATCTTTACAAGTTTTTAGATTCAGACTAACATGCGAGGAAATAATGCTAAGAATTAATATCGCGC
>CAYGTY010000337.1:0-3673 GCA_964352825.1 uncultured Anaerolineaceae bacterium | reverse complement strand
TCATCAAGGCGTGTGCTGATATAGGGCGGAAGTGGCATTTCGCCGAGGTCATTGACAGGTTGGCTAAATTCGACAATGCGTTCAGATGCTTCTAAAATATCAGTAACAGTACATGAAATGTCACTATTCTCAAATTTGAGTTGCATCCCTATTTTGACATTGCGCCCACCAATCAGCACTTGCCACTTTATATCATCTAATTGTTTGAGAAGAAGAATCTCGACTTTTCCACCTGTTTCGGCTTTATAAGCATGTAAACGGGCGGGAATAACGCGCGTATTATTCATGACCAGTACATCATTAGGATGAATCATGTCAATAATATCTGAAAAGATATGATGCTGGATGTCCCCTGTATCGCGATTTAAGTACATTAATTTTGACGAATCGCGAGGATTAGCTGGCTCTTGTGCAATAAAGTGTTCAGGTAAGTCGTAATCGAAATCAGTTACTTTCATAGTAAACGTTTTTGTCCTGAGTTGTCATTATTATCGTCTGGGTAATCAATATGTAGATGCTCATAGGCATGGGGTGTACAAATCCGCCCACGCGGTGTTCTATCAATAAACCCTAATTGAATCAAATAGGGTTCGTAAACATCCATAATAGTCGAACTATCTTCACTAATGGCGGCGGCAATTGTCTCTAACCCGACAGGTCCACCCCCGAATTTCTCAATAATTGTACGCAGAATACGGCGGTCAATTTCATCTAAACCGAGGTGATCAATATCCATGAGCTTAAGGGCATCATGGGTGACATCGGCTGTGATAATGCCATCAGCACGGATTTCTGCATAATCGCGCACACGTCTTAATAATCGTAACCCAACGCGTGGTGTGCCTCGGGCGCGTACGGCAATTTCTGTTGCGCCTTCTGGGACGATTTCGACTTTGAGTAGGTCGGCGGCACGAACGATAATCTTTTCCATCGCCTCTTGCTTATAAAAATCGAGACGAAAGCGCGCTCCGAAACGGTCTCTTAATGGACTAGCTAGCAGTGCTAAGCGTGTGGTTGCACCGATGACAGTGAAACGGGGGAGGTTCAGACGGACTGTTTTTGCTGCTGGTCCTTTGCCGATTACGATGTCAAGTACAAAGTCTTCCATTGCAGGGTACAAAATTTCTTCAACTGCTTTGCCGAGGCGATGGATTTCATCAATAAATAAAATATCACCCTTTTTGAGATGGGTTAGGATGGCGGCTAAATCGCCAGCGCGTTCGATCGATGGACCTGCTGTGATACGGATATTTGCATTGACTTCATTTGCCATAACATAAGCTAATGACGTTTTTCCAAGCCCCGGAGGACCGTAAAATAAAACATGGTCAATCGGCTCGCCCCGTTGTATCGCGGCATCAATGATGATACGTAAGTTTTCGCGAACCCGATTTTGCCCAACCATATCATCAAGGTGCTTGGGACGTAAAGCGATATTGTCACGGTCATTTTTGTTGTTTTGTCCACCAACTAACCGACTATCATCGGGCATCATACATTGCTCCACTATTTAGCTGAAATGTTCTAAAAGTATAACTGAGAGCATAAAGGTTTCAATGCTCGCTTTACAGAATGCTATTCCATACGTACACTATTGCTGATATTTGCATGAAAAGGGTTGGGTAAATTATGACAGAACAATTACATGTTTCATCACATCCATTGGTTAAACATAAGTTAACGGTATTGCGTGATGTAAAGACGGATCATCGGACTTTTCGTGAATTAGTGCGTGAATTAGCGTTATTATTATGTTATGAAGCCACACAAGATTTAGAGTTAAGCCCAAAGACAGTTACAACGCCGATGGGTGATGCAACAGGCTCGGAAGCAAGCGAGACAATTGGCTTAGTCCCTGTATTACGCGCTGGCTTGGGTTTAGTTGATGGGATTCAGGAATTATTACCATCGGTACAAGTGTGGCATATTGGTTTGTATCGTGATGAAGAAACTTTGCGCCCTGTAGAGTATTATAATAAATTGCCTGATGAACCGACGGTACAAGTTTGTCTTGTGCTTGACCCGATGTTGGCGACAGGTGGATCTGCGATTGCGACAATTGATATTCTCAAAAAATGGGGTGTCAATCGGATTAAATACTTAGGGGTATTAGCTGCTCCAGAAGGTGTGAAAGCCTTGAACGAGGCACATCCTGATGTCCCAATTCATGTGGCTGAGTTAGATGATCGCTTAAATGATATTGGGTTCATTGTCCCTGGTCTGGGTGATGCAGGTGACCGCATGTTTGGAACCTAATGCTTGATTTGTTTGCATTTTTAATTGTATTTTGTTTGGCTTTGAGCGTGTCATTGGTGTTAATGCCAGTGGCGCGTTACCTCAGCCATCAGTTTAATATTACTTCTATTCCCGGTGGTAGACGGCAAGAAACTAAGCCAATGCCTAAACTCGGTGGTTTAGCAATCTATGTTAGTTTTATTGTGACAATTGCCGTTGCTCAGCTATTGCCAGTTCCTCGATTAGACCCCTACGAAATTATACGACTGGCTGGTTTGACAATCGGAAGCACGATTATCTTTATTCTTGGAATCATTGATGATTGGGTTGAACTGAATTACTTTCAGTCATTTTTGGGGCAAATTATTGTTGCGGCGATTGCGGTTATTTTTCAAATATTTATTGAATTTTTTAATAATCCCCTGACTGGACAACAAACTGAGCCGTGGACACCTATAGTTACGATTGTATTGACTTTATTCTGGCTAATCTTAATGATGAATACAGTCAACTTTTTGGATGGGTCGGATGGACTAGCGGCTGGGGTGATTGTTATTGCGGGTTTCATCTTATTCTTGAATAGTGCTTTTCGCCTTGAACCTGCTCAAACGAGTGTGAGTTTATTACCGCTGGCTTTATCGGGGGCGGCACTTGGTTTCCTAATCCACAATTTTTCCCCAGCTAATATTTATATGGGGGGGAGTGCATGGTTTTTGGGTTATGTGCTGGGGGCACTCAGTATCATTGGTGGAGCGAAGATGGCAACGATTCTGCTTGTGATGGGTTTGCCACTTATGGATTTGGGATGGCAATTTGTTAATCGACTTCGTGATGGACGGAATCCATTTCGAGGAGACCGCGGGCATTTGCATTTTCGATTATTAGATACAGGGCGATATTCAGCACGACAAGTTGCTATTGGATATTATATTGTTTGTGCTTTATTTGGGATTCTGACTTTGGTAACGACAAGCCAGTTATTTAAGTTTCTCGCATTTGGCATCATGATGGTATTTGTTGTGATTGGCTTTGTTGCTGTGGGGCGTATCGGGCTAGACGATCAAAATAATTAAAGATCATCATCATAAAAATCATTGTCATCGTCATCATAATAGATTGGATCATCGTCATTGTCTAAATAAACATCATCATCTATCGGCTCATATTTGATTTCATCTTCGGTATCGTCAAATTTATCGCGCCAGCTACTTTGGGGTTTATCTGTTTTTCCCCTTGGTTTTGGCACTGGCTTGAAGCTACTTCGGGTTGGTTTGGGACGTGATATGCTTGGACGTGGCTTATCTGGACTATCTTCTGTATCATCATTTGTTGTTTTATTTAACGCCTCAAACATACTAGGTCGTTTGGGAAGTCGAGTTGAGAGTTGTTCGTCGTCATCGTCGTCGTTATCATCGTCGAGAGGTGTCGTTAATTGAGA
>CAYGTY010000336.1:0-3716 GCA_964352825.1 uncultured Anaerolineaceae bacterium | reverse complement strand
GAGCTTAATCAGATACGAGGTCATCCAATTGGTCAATCGCCTGACTCCAGCCTGCTTCAAAACGCATTTGGGCGAGTTTCTGACGTTCTTCTTCATCGATATATAAAACACGGGTTTCATAGCGCGTGCCATCGCCTTCATCTGCCATTGTGATAATCCCTGTAATCGGCAGTGGCATCGGGGCAGGTCGCCAATTGGCGGTGAGGGCAGTTGTAAAGATGATACGCTCTTGATGCACAACCTCGAGGAATGCACCTGTTTGTGGCATTTCTTGACCGCTGGGGTCACGCATCATAATATCGAATGCGCCCCCTGCATGGAGGTTGAAGTTGGTCACTCGGCAGGTAATTGGCTTGGGACACCACCATTGTGCCAATTGGTCGGGTATTGTCCACGCATCCCATACGATGCTGCGACGCGCTTTGATAAAACGGGATACAACAAAATCGTGGTTTTGCTCACTCATTATTTTTCCTTTGTCGTTCTAAATCCTCGACAAAATCAGCAAAGCGGTCTGTCCGTGATTCCCAGATGGCGCGTTGTTCGGCAATCCATGCTTCGACATCTAGTAACTTTTGTTTTTGGATTTGATAGGTTCGCACACGCCCGACTTTTTGTGATGCAACTAAACCATAATCTTCGAGCATCGCCAGATGTTGCATGAAGGATGGCAGTGCCATATCAAATGGTTCGGCAAGTTCTTTGGTGGATGCAGGACCTGACCCCAAGCGATGAATGACGGCACGTCGTGTGGGGTCTGCTAAGGCTTGGAATATATTATCTAAAGAATCAGTAGTCGCCATGTCGATCAATCCCTCAAATTAGCTGTCAGATGGGTCATGTTTTTAAGTATTTGGTCGAATGTTTTAAGAAGTTATATATAGATTGTCGGATAAGAAAAGCCGTGTCTCTGCATGTTTTTGTAGGGAAGAGACATGTCTCTTCCAATGATTTACACAATATTTTTCGCGATTCGACGTTATTTTATTATACACAGACGAATGCAAAATTTTCAGTTATTCACCTGGGATTGTGTTGCGTTTGAGTGGGTCATTTTTGGCAAGAAATTGCTTGACTTGCCAATCGAAGATGTCAGGTTCTTCCAGATGTGGAAGATGCCCACAGCCTTCTATATCAATATAAGTTGCGCCTGCCAGTGCTTTTTTGAGCTTTTGACCTGCTGATGCGGATACACTCTTATCGGCTAATCCCCAGATAATCAAGGTAGCGACAAGAGGTTTCTGCTTTTTCGAGGGTGCTGATGTTGCGGTTAGTCGCATGAGCTTGGCATAGCCTGTGAGGTTGGCTTGAACATTGGACTTAAGTTCAGGTGTAATCGCTTCTGCATGGTGAATCAAGTCTTGCATACTTTCGTCAGATGTTGCCGCACGTGCCAAATACCCTGTGAAGAAGTTACCCAGAAGCGGTAGGGACATCAGCGTTTTTGCCAGTGGTGGAATATCGGGTATGAAGCCCCCATTGACCAATATCACGGCAGGAACAATATTTGGATGTTGCGCTGCCATGAGCCGAGCAATGAGCGCACCCAATCCACTACCCACAACTGCGGTTTGCTCAATTCCTTGCGATTCAAGAAAACCAAGTACCCAGTCTATCATATCGGATAAACTACAATTTGTTGGCAAGCTATCACTATCCCCATAGCTCGGTAAGTCTGGGGCAAGCACATGGTAATCCTCTGCTAGCGAGACAATAACATCCGCCCAGTTATGCTTCGCATCACCAATGCCTCCATGCAATAATAAAACAGACCGCCCATGATGTAGTCCATCTTCATAATAATGAATCGTCTGATTTTTGACTGTGGTTTTATGTTCACTGAGTGCCATATTATGCGTCCTCGATAAATGAATGTTGCTTGAGCCAATCAATAAGTTGTTGGCGATTGGCTTCTGTAATGACCGTGCCTCGATTGATACCGCGTGGACTTTGCCCTTTATCCAAATGAGTAGGCGGACGATAAGGTAAATCCTCACCGCTATTCGCGATGATAAGTGTCGGCACCGATAAAAACCCTGTTGTCTCTAATACATATTGCCGTGCTGTCTCGTCTTTATCAATGAATAGCTCACGGTAGCCTACCTTATATTCTGAAAGAGTCTTTTTTGCAATAGAGACGTAAGGACAGCCAAGTGTTCGACTATACATGACCAGTTCTTTCATCGTTTATCCCTGTGCTGTTGGGTCGGGTGTTAAGGTTTCAATCGGCACAAAATTATCAGGCAAGTCATTATCGACAGGTGTTATCACAGGATAATCTTCGGAGGGTTCAAGGAAGCAAATCACACCATTCGTAATCGCCTGTGCGAGTAAATCGGGTTGTTGAGTGAGCAGTTCGCGGTCTGCCAACATAAAGCCTAGCTCCATAATGGAGGCAGGTGTCAGGGGATGAATCTCACGGAAGGTATGATAATCCGTCATATCGAGGGTCAGTGTAAAACGGCGTTCGAGTGGAACAAGCTGTTCATAATTTTGAGCAATGCACTCCGCTAAAATCGTGTCAATTCCGCTATCAGGACGGGCTGCCGCTTTGGCAACTAAGTAACCCGATACGACCTCACCAAAATCTTGACAGGTGTTAGCATGAATTGAAATCAGTGCCGCTGCTTGATAATTATCCAAGCGAGGGTCAAATTCATCGAGTAAATCGACTGTATAATTACGAGCGCGTAAGTTGCTGACAATCCGTTGCGCGACATCGAAGTTGATTTCGGCTTCGGTTAAACCATCATCACAAACTGCTCCGGGGTCATTTTCTGGTCCACGATGCCCTGCGACAATCCCAATCCGCTGTAGCCAATTGGGTGTTACGGCAAGGGTTGGCTCAACCTCGGGGACGCTGGTAAATTCAGCAATCAAGGCTGGGTTAGTGTTTTGTAAACCACGCACAACCGTCGGATTTAAAAATTGAGGGTCAGTGAACCATGTGAGAATCGTTGCACCGAGTCCTGCACTGATCATCACAACAAATACTGTCCGCAAAAACCCACCAATCGTGCCAACTGTGTTTTGCCGTCTGCGCTCTCTACGCCTCTTAACACGTTGGATGCGTTGCTTTTCCATCGCTTTTGCGAGTTTTTCCGTATTTTGTAAGGTATCTGATTTGAGCGATTGTGGGACGGGCGGTTCAGTCGATTCAGGAATGAATTGCATATCGGGTATAGTCGGTGTTTCAACGTCCTCACTCACATCATCCCCTTCATCGACAAAGCTCGGCATCTCTTGTGGGATGGAATCTTGTGATTCGTCTATGAGATCGTCGATAGGCTCATCAGGTGCTTGACGTGAAGCCGCTTGGCGCATGATTTCAGCAAAAATATCAGATGCCGATTGCTCATCATTTGGGGGTGGCTCATTGGGTGGGTTGTTGTGAAAATCGTCAGACATGGCACGCTTGTTGATTATTGATTTTAAGATTAGATGTTACTGATTATAAGTAATGGGTCAAGATAAATTGAAATTCTGTAGGGTTGATGCTATGTCATCAACCATTTGTGGGCGCAACCAACACCCCTACATGAAAAAACATATAATCATCTACTATATTCTATGCGAAGTCGTTAAAAATCCATAGTTTGAATGACAACCAGTTTGTAAATCCATAAAAACAGATACTACGCCAACCTCACACTGGCTTTTAGCTTTCCCAGCAGGCAACAGCTTCGGTGGGGTGATGTGTTTATGATTGGGGTCTA
>CAYGTY010000335.1:0-3751 GCA_964352825.1 uncultured Anaerolineaceae bacterium | reverse complement strand
CCGATGAGGGTGATGGTATCGCGGATGAGGGTTAAGTTGATGGTCGATTTTTTCTCGATTTGCGAGCGATGGATTGCCCAATTACAGACTTGGATTAAATCATTCCAATCACGTATTTGTGACTCGTTATTATAGTTAAGCGTTAAGCTACTGCGTCCTTCGATACTTTCATAGAAAAAAGTAATATTGCCCCAATCGTAGGTGTATTGCCATGTTTCTAGCACTTTATTTTCGAGTTGGTTTAATTCGCGATGCCCTTCATAGAGTTTCACAGGGTCTACGATATGGGCTTTCCCGATGTTGGGCAGAAGCCAACCTTTGACCGATACCATCCAATGCAGATGATATTGCCACCACTGCGATTCTGGAATATGGCGTGTGAGACTTCCTGCTGTAAATTCGATACGCCGCAAAAACTGATTTTCATATGCAATACGTGCATTCCACAATTGGCGGTTAATCGGTAGCCGTTCTAAGGGGATTTCACTGCGCCATAGCCCTCGTCCGTCTTCATGGGAAGTGCGACGAATATGGGGATGCGATTCATCAAACTCATTGATTTTAAGCTGGGGATGACATTCTATATCACCCCATTGGAATTTTCCTGATTCTGTGTCGATGGTTAACATAAGCCGTCACTCACTCGATGAGTCTATTATTGTACGGCAAGCATCTAAAATCTTTTGGTCATCATTTTCGCGACAATCAATAAATTGAATCAGCTTCATATAGGTCGGCAAACCAGCAGAATATAGGTAAATCGGTAACAGCACATTTTCTTCTTCGCGATGGCGCATTAAGGCAATATTGTACTCCTCTTTGCAAATCTTAGAGGTCAAATAGGTTGGCGAATATATAGCAATGACTTGTGCGCTATCATCAATCGTTTCATATAATTCTGTTTGCCATGATGAGCCTGCTGATAAAATTTGACGATCAATGAAGATACGGGCATCTGGGTTCAATTTCATAAGTTCTTGGTAAATCACATCGACCTCACGGGCATTTTCGTGTGAGTAGCTGATGAAGTAATCATATTTATAGTGTGATGCAGGTTCAGGTTCAGCTAAATTCATATATTGCTGTTTAAGAATTGCAAAAGCCCCTTTCAACTCCATCGCTTTTAATTCTTGATATTCAACAATCCGAATCGTATCTACAGGTAGCCCTAGCAGAAACCAATTAACAATCGCATCCATCAAAGATTGCAAAAGCTCAATCTCAGAAAAACGTTGACGACCAGTCCCAACCATCGGCATTGCAATACTCCGAATATGCGGTTCACCATGCACAAAGGGAATCAAACTTTGGAAAACATCACTAACGACATCCGCAGGTGCGCCTTTGATACGGGGTTCAAATACCAAAAGGCGATCAAAATTAATCCCTTTGGCTTTATGTTCGATGGGTTTAGACATCCAACAAGAAAAGGTATGTCGTAAATCCTCAGCTTTATCTTCTGAGAGGTCATAGACACTAATTCCCTTTTTATGGAGTGCGCCAATTAGACTGCGTGGGTTGGGTAAATAGTTATCGGGAAATGCTGAGACAACCAAGACATCTACAGCATGTCGCGTGGGCATGTCTGTTAGGTCACCATAATAGAGTTCAATAGTGTGTTTTCCTATCGATGATACAACTTCTAGCTTATCTAATTTTTTCATGATGCTATCCCGTGCGAGTCACTATCTCAGATCATAGTATAACGTAGAATTAAAGGGTGAACGCATGACTAAATTCGTAACTTTTATGATGATAGTACATAATTTATGAGTCTACATTACTAATTTTATTTAAAGGTGAATTATGTTTACAGAACAAGAAATAGACACTTTAAAATCCATAGTGAATTGTATCATTCCAGCCGATGATTATCCTGACGGTTGGTCAGCAGGTGTGGGTAATTATTTGATGGGTCAATTTAAAGCTGGTTTGAGTGGCTCACTCTCAGTCTATAAAGAGGGCTTATCAGCACTGGATGCAGAGTCACAACTAGGTTATGAACAGTCATTTGTCGATTTATCATCTGATGAGCAAGTCGCATTGTTGTTAAATATCGAGGCTGGGAAAGTTAAACACGAAGTTGATTTTGATTTAACTACTTTCTTTATGATGGTCATTGACCATTCACAAGAGGGATTTTACAGCAATCCAGAAAACGGTGGCAATCGCGATAGTATAGCATGGCAGATGATAGGATTTGAGGTGACGGCATGACCGATTATGATGTAATTATTGTGGGGGCTGGGGCTGGTGGTGGTGTTACTGCAGGTGTTTTGGCAGAAGCAGGTAAAAAAGTCTTATTGATTGAACGGGGACGAAACCTGACTTTTGAAACGGTTGGGCGTGACCATTTACGGAATCAAAGACTATCACATTATGGGCATAATGCAGGTCCTGATATTGAAGGTAATCCTCGCACTTATGATGATGGTCGGATTATTAACCCTCATGAGGCAGGCTACCAAAATAATGCAGCGGCAGTCGGAAGTGGCACAGTCGTTTATGCTGGGCAAGCGTGGCGATTTATGCCTCAAGATTTCCAAATGGCAACAATTTATGGTGTTCCTGAAGGAAGCTCACTAGCAGATTGGTCGATTGGTTATGAAGATATCGAACCCTATTATGAAAAGGTCGAATGGGAAATAGGGGTCTGTGGTGACCATTCCCGTATGCCTCATCTACCCGACTACAACAAAGCCTATCCGATGCCAGCACTACAGCTTCCCTATAAATCGAGTGTCATGCAAGAGGGTTTAGATAAACTCGGATGGCAAGGTATCCGTGTGCCTCGTTTAATTAACTCCGTACCTTATAATGACCGCCCTGCATGTGTGAATTGTCAGCATTGTGTTGGGTTTGCCTGCCCTGTTGATGCAAAGAATGGTACACAAAATACGATGATAATGCGCGCCGTAGCAACAGGAAATTGCACACTGCAAACTGAAACAATGGTCAGCCAATTATTGACCGATGGTGGGGGTCGTGTGATAGGTGTTCGTCTCTTAACCGAAGATGGACAAACTGAAGATGTTACCGCAGAAGTCGTTGTACTGAGTTGTAGTGCAGTCGAAACCGCGCGCTTATTGCTCAACTCCAAAACTACACAAGAACCGAATGGTATTGGCAATAATAGTGACCACGTTGGGCGACACCTACAAGGGCATTATTATCCAGGGGCTGTCGGATTATTTGAAGATGTGATGTATGACGGTGTCGGTCCGGGGGCATCACTCGGAATGGTTGAATTTAATCATGATAATGACGGTATCGTCGGTGGTGGGATGCTCTGTGATGAGGATATTGTCTTACCGATTATCTTCTGGAAGCGTAATATGCCATCTGATGTACCCAAATGGGGTCAAGCCAATAAAGACTTTATGCGTGAAAATTATCGAAGGGCTGTCGATGTTAAAGGACCTGTTCAAGAAATTCCTCATCCCGATGGACGTGTTACAGTCAATCCAAATGTAACCGATAAATACGGGATTCCCGTCGCACATTTTTCTGGAACAACCCATCCTGAAACGGTTCGTACAGCAAATTTCATGCGTGACCGTGCTTTGGAATGGATGACCGCATCAGGTGCAACAAAAGTCTGGGGTGATGACCAAAAACTACGCCTATCAGGTGGGCAACATCAAGCAGGCACAACCCGTATGGGCGATGACCCACAACAATCGGTTGTTGATAGTTGGTGTAAAGTGCATGGGCATGATAATTTATTTATAGCTGATGGGTCAGTTCATGT
>CAYGTY010000334.1:0-3753 GCA_964352825.1 uncultured Anaerolineaceae bacterium | reverse complement strand
AAAAATCATGGATAGGTGAATAAATACTAATTTTGTGTCCCTATGTCAATTCAAGTTCTTCATGTTCCACAATCGGCAAAAGTATACGGAAACTTGTCCCTTTCCCGTATACGGATTCGGTTGTGATTGCCCCACCATGCCGTTTAATAATACGATGCGAAATCGGTAAACCTAAGCCAAAACCACGCGTCGTACGGGCTTTGTCTACACGATAGAACCGCTTGAAAATATGCTCAATTTGTTCTTCATCAATCCCTGCGCCTGTATCCGTAATTTCAATAACCGCAAACTGGTCATCTCGGCGTGTTTTAATAAATATCTGCCCACCAGCATCACTATATTTAATGGCATTATCGATGATATTTTTGATGGCTCTGTGAATTTGTTCTTGGTCACCTTGGACATAAATTGACTTTGCATCTAAATCCCATGTCGCTTGTAAGGACGCTTTATCAATGTCCGACTCCGTCATGATTTTTAAATCACTCAGCATGGTATCGACATGGATATAATCCTCATGGAAGGGTTCTTCAACATCAAGGCGCGCCATCGTTACCAATTGTTCGACAAGGTGCATAATATTGCCTGATTCTGAGCGAATGAAGCTCAAATATTCTTTCCGTTTTTCTTCGTCTTTTATGTTATCCAAGAGATAAACACTGGTATTGATAATCGATAATGGGGTGCGGAATTCATGGAAGGCATCTTGGACAAAGGTAGCAAGTAGCTGTGCCCGTTTGCGCTCAATCTCAATCGAAATTTCTGCATCACGCGCTAATTTCTGGCTAGTAATATCTTCCGCAGTACAAATCACACGGGTAATCATATCATCGTCGGTTACTGGAAATGACCGCCATCGTATCCAAGAGATTGCATGATCCCCACGGACAATGCGAAATTCGATAGAACGAGCTTCTGGCGTACTTAGGAATAGCTTAATTTGCTCTCGGACTAAGTGACGATCATCAGGGAAGATGGTTGGGATAATGGCAAAGGAAGTTTTCCCAACCAACTGATTTTCACTTTGCCAAATGTCCTCGTAGGATGGACTCACATAAACAATTTGATTCTTTTGGGTGTCAAATAAGAAAAAGACCTCGCGGATATTCTCTGCTAATTGGCGGAAGTTCATCTCGCTTTCACGCAAAGCCACTTCAACACGTTTACGTTCAGCAATCTCTGTGGTCAGGCGTTGTTGTTCATGCTCTAATTCAATCGTGCGCTCTTTTACAAGGCGACGTAATTCAGTCTCTTGTAGACGGTAGAACAACATCCCTGCACCAACAAGTAATATCGACAATATAACACCCACCAGTAGGCTTGTCTGACGTGAACTGTTTAACAAGGCACTAATTTCTGTATCAGGTGACGACAGGGCAACTGTTAAATTTTGATTGCCGAGGGTAGCAGTATTCCATGCAACGAGTTTACGTTTAACATCACCATCTCTTTGTACTGTAAAGTTATATTCGCTCACACCGGACAGTTCTTGAGTATAGTGATAATCTAGTTCGAGCAACTCAGGATAGCTAGCATGAAGGTCATAAACACTGTCACCAATAATTTCGGTTTCATGATCGAAGATTACTTGCCCACTAAAATCTTGTATCCACGCCGCCCCAAACTGCCCTGAGCGAATTGGCTTGATAAATTGTTCTAGTATTGGGCTAAGATTGATCAGACCAGCAAGTGTACCGAGGTGCTGACCATTGGGGGCATGTAAAGGATATAAAATTCCTATAATCTGTAGGTCTTCGGTTGCATAGACTGGGGTAACAAAGGTCTCATCAAGAATTTGGTCATGATATTGTTCCATCCAAAGCTTGAGTTGGCGTTGATAGATTGCGTTACTATCATCAATACGATTGGTTGGGATGAAAACCTCTTGTTCCTGCTCAATAAATCCCCACATCAAAATATCATTATAAAATGATGTTGAGATAATATTTTGTAAACGGGCTTCTAGGGCTTCTGAAGAAACTTGATTGATACTGCGCGCACTATATAAGAGACGTTTTTTGGTCACATCATAGAAATAAAGATATTCAACCGCTTGGCTTATATCTGTCGCAACTTGTATGATATTTCGATGTTGCCAATCAAACTGCTCCTCGATTGTCCGCGATGCGAGTTCGACTTGGATTGCCTGCTGTTGATTAAAGTTCATTTCAAGGTCATACACAGCTTCTTCATCCAAGCTACGGACAAGAACTATAAAACCTAAAATGATAATTAATGAAAATATGCTGTATGTGTATGAACGTCTCACGGTTTCATTACGCTTAAGCTAATTGAATATCTATTATTATAGAGTGAAATTTAATGCGGATAGCTTAAGGTTTTTTATCATAAGACAATAATTTGCATTTAGTCGTTCATATGGTGATGCAACATTTTAAGCTCGACTTCAACCCCACCAAAGAAATGCGCGCTCAAATTATATAAAAACGCGATAACCCCCGTTGAGATTGCACCCCAGATTGCCGCCCAAAATGCAGCCGATGCCAAACTTTGTATCAATAACTCAGGTGGGATGATAATATCCCAAAATTTGAATATGCTGTTCAAGCCTAAAAAGATTAAAATGGGAACAGTCACCAATAGGGCTGATAATATGCCACCAATTTTCATTGCTGATAAAATACCAATTCGTTTGATACTATACATTTGATTTTTCCACCTTAGCTGAAACTGCTATTATCTTATTATATCCAATAAAGTCATGAGTTTTCAGTTTTGTTGTCATTCGTTATCATTAGAGGGTATCGTGTGAATTCTATCCAACTCTATGACATAAAAATGGAATCTTATGAAAAACTTTCCACAGCATCTCAAAACATTTTTTGAAATTTATAAACGTGAAGACATTATCGAACTCTATAATGAATTTAGTGTCTATTATCGCTTAGGCAATCATCTCGAAAATTTATTTAATGTCGATTACAAAATTCAGTTTATCCGCTATCCAAAGTTTTTTGGTATTTACGATCCCTCGCTCGTCAAACCCGCTCTTGATATTGTTGTATTTGATGATGATATGACCGTTAAACATGCCATTGAAGTTGTCTATATTAAAGATGAGCCACGCCTCGAAAAAATGTTTGAGATATGCACGGGTTTGCGCTTTATGGAGCAAATTGTCAATCATGGCTGGGATGAGTCTTATCTACTTTTGGTTGCTGATATTCCGAAACAAGAGAACAATGAAGATCATTATTTATTTAAAGGTGTCACAGAGCTAGATGGCGCAATGCAACACCCTGATGGCGATACAATCATCGAATTGGAGGGGAGCTATACCTTGGATTGGATGCGTGTTGATGAGCATATGCACTATGCTGTTATTCCTGTAAATAAAATACATTCTCTGTGAGGCGCATCGAACTACTATCGGGATACAATACACCTAATCAATTGGACTTTGCATCTCCAAGAAATTTCAACCCCTTTATTCCAAACTAATCTTGGTTATCCACTCTGTACGAAAGTACAGTAACGCCTGTCCCATCTACCAATACGCAATTACCCACTATTCCGCAATAATGACTAAGATTGTTTATAGTTAAGGAGTCTATCGAATGCAAATGCGCTATAAATTACTGGGTAAAAGTGGCTTAAAAGTATCTGAACTCTGCCTTGGAACAATGACCTTCGGCGATGATTGGGGTTGGGGTGCAGACCGTGCCGAAAGCCAAAAACAATTTGACCTATTTACAGGGGCAGGTGGTAACTTCATTGATACAGCCAACCTCT
>CAYGTY010000333.1:0-3764 GCA_964352825.1 uncultured Anaerolineaceae bacterium | reverse complement strand
GTTATACTTTAATTATATTTAATAGTATTTGCTTTCGATTGCCTTCAACTTTGCAAAAATTACGAAAGTCTTTATGATGTCCGAACAATTATTTATGGAAGAACGTCGCCGTAGTATACTCACCGAACTAGAACATTTTGGAAGGGTATCGGTTAAAAACCTCAGCGACAAACTCAATGTCAGCGAAGTCACAATTCGTCAAGATTTACGCGCCCTTGCAGATTCTAATTTGCTAGAACGAACACATGGTGGCGCAGTCTTGCCAACGACACGTGGAGCAACTCCCGAATTATCATTTGATGTGCGCTTACGGGAACATAATGCCATCAAAACTCGTATTGCTCACTGTGCCGCACAATATGTTGTTAGTGGAGATAGTATCGCATTAGATGCCTCAACTACTGTCTTTGCAATGATTCCCTTCCTCAAACAACTCGATAGACTTATTGTAGTGACCAATAGCCTTGCTGTTGCTCAAGAATTTATAGAATCTCCAAATATACAGGTACTCATGCCGGGTGGACAACTACGCCGTGATTCGGTCTCGTTAGTTGGCGCATCTGATGGCTTACCCAACATCAATTTAACTGCTGGTTTTATTAGTGTGCATGGCTATACACAAAAAACAGGCTTCACCGAATCCAGTCAAGAAGAAGTTGAAATCAAGCAAGCGATGTTTGAAATTTGTAGAAGCAAGTATATCTTGATGGACGACCGTAAATGGGGAAAAATCGCACCCTTCACGATGGTTGGAGCAGATGATACGTCTATATCGGTTATCACATCAAAAAATACACCACCAAACATGCTCACAGGGCTTAGCGATAAACACATTTCAATTGAATTTGCCGATTAGAATTAAAAAATTGAGTTTATTGACAGGCTCGTGTCATCAGGTTACAATGATAAACGAAAGCAAATGAAAGTAATTATAAGTAAACAACATTCACTCTAAATATTATTTTTTCGTGATATGACATTGTCCATATCGCATAAGTGAGATTATTTATGACTGAAAAACATGTTATTGCAGTTGATTTAGGCGCATCATCAGGTCGTGTTATGGATGTTGCCTATGATGGGAAACAATTAAAATTAACAGAACCCCATCGTTTCCCCAATATTCCCGTCCAAACACCCCATAAGCTCTATTGGGATGTTCTCCGTCTTTGGAACGAAATCACTATTGGGATTGGGAAAGTTGATTCAGCCGATTCAATTGGTGTAGATACGTGGGGTGTAGATTTTGCCTTACTCGATAGTACAGGTGAACTATTAGCGAATCCGGTCCATTATCGCGATCCACGCAATGAAGGAATGATGGAATGGGTATTTGAACGGATGCCACGTCGTGAGATGTTTGAACGCACAGGAATTCAATTCATGCAAATTAACGGCTTATACCAAATGGCAAGCCTGTTACGTGATAAAAGCCCTCTACTCGATTATGCCGATACCATGCTCCCCATTGCCGACCTATTTAATTATTGGCTAACAGGCTCAAAAACAGCAGAGTTCACTGCCGCAACAACATTGCAAATGTATAACCCACATAAAGGTGATTGGGATACAGACATTCTTGATGCAGTCGGCATACCCACAAGCATCCTCTCCCCCATTGTTCAACCAGGGACAAAAATCGGAGCTTATCAAGGGATTGATGTGATTGCACCAGCTTGTCATGATACAGGGAGTGCAGTCGTAGCCGTACCCACCACAACACAAAATTATGCTTACCTCAGTAGTGGCACATGGAGTCTTCTTGGGCTAGAGCTTAAAGAAGCAATTATCACAGACGCATCTTATGAAGCCAATGTGACGAATGAAGGCGGTTATGAAAACACCTATCGTCTACTCAAAAATATTATGGGGTTATGGGTAGTTGACCAATGTCGCCTCACATGGAAAGCTGAGGGGAATGAGTATACATTTGAGCAACTCACGCAAATGGTGCAGTCGGCAGATACTTTCAAAGCATTTATTGAACCTGATGACACATTATTCCTCGCACCGGGGGATATGCCATCGCGCGTTATCCAATATTGTCAACAAACAGGACAAGCGATTCCCGAAACGGATGCAGAAGTTATGGCAATTGTTTATGCGAGCCTCGCCTATAAATATCGCTATGTTCTGGAACAACTGATTTCAGTTTCAGGGCAGGATGTTGATAGATTACATATCATTGGGGGTGGTTCTAAAAATGCACTACTAAACCAAATGACGGCTAATGCAATTGGACGACCTGTGATTGCAGGACCTGCCGAAGCGACAGCAACAGGAAACGCGATTGTCCAACTCATCTCCTTAGGTGAACTTGGAAATGTTGCCGAAGCCCGTACTATGCTAAGTGAATCAATGGATACAGTATCCTTCACGCCACAAAATACCGAAGCATGGAATGAAAATTACGCACGTTTTAAAGCACTTTTAGATAAATAAATCATTTATTTCGTAAGGCATTTTAATGACAGAACCCTTACTTCAACTTAGCGGTATCAATAAATATTTCCCTGGTGTACACGCCCTAAAAGATGCACAGTTTGATGTGCGAAAAGGCGAAGTTCACGCCTTGTTGGGTGAAAATGGTGCTGGCAAATCTACCATGATTAAGATTATCTCAGGTGTACATAAACCCGACACAGGTGAGATTAGCTTAGCTGGGAAACAAGTCAGTTTCAATAGTCCCCGCGATGCACAAAAATCTGGGATTGCGACAATCTATCAAGAACTCGGTTTATATCCCGAATTATCCGTTGCAGAGAATATCTTCATGGGTCATGCACCCATGAAAACATGGGGATTCTTCAAAACGGTTGATTGGGAAACGATGGAACGCCGTGCTGAGGAACTCCTTGCAGAACTCAATATCTATAACCTTGATGTCGGCGCAAAAGTTGGGACACTCAATGTTGGTAATCGTCAGCGTGTAGAGATTGCAAAAGCCCTATCGCTAGATGCACAAATATTGATTATGGATGAACCAACGGCTGCTCTGACCGAAAGTGATGTTGAGCAACTCTTTAGCATTGTGCGCTTATTACGCGAGCGTGGCGTTAGCATCATCTACATTAGTCACCGCCTCAACGAGGTATTTGAGTTGGCAGACCGCGTAACAGTTTTGCGCGATGGGCAATATATTGGAACGCAGGATGTTGCAGACACAACCGAGCCTGACTTAATCAGTATGATGGTCGGACGAACAATCGAAAACCTCTTCCCCAAACAAGATTCTGTCATTGGCGACGTTGTCCTTGAAATCCGCAATCTGAACCGTCCCCCATTAACCAATAATATTTCATTCAAAGTCCATGCAGGCGAAATTGTCGGTTTAGCAGGTCTGGTCGGCTCTGGAAGAAGTGAAACAGCACAGGTTATTTTTGGTGTTCTCCCAGCCGAATCAGGCGAAATCTATGTCAATGGTGAGCGCGCCTATATTCACCACCCGTCACAAGCAGTTGCACATGGGATTGGCTACGTTCCTGAAGACCGGGGGCATCAAGGACTAATTAAAGAAATGACCATTCGCGAAAACACGTCGATGGCGGTTCTGGATTCCGTATCAACCAATACATTTATCAATCGTATCAAAGAACGCATACTTGCCCATGAATCTATTCAACAACTGAGTATCCGTGCGACAGGCTCAGAACAGATTGTGGGTAAATTATCGGGTGGCAATCAACAAAAAGTTGTCGTGAGTAAGTGGCTGGCGAGTAATCCAAAATTACTCATAATGGACGAACCGACACGGGGTGTAGATG
>CAYGTY010000332.1:0-3774 GCA_964352825.1 uncultured Anaerolineaceae bacterium | reverse complement strand
CTGTATAGCCTGTGTCTTCCATAGCTTGGCAAATTGGACGATAATTGAGTTCTTGTGATTCATCAATCTCGTTGCGACCCGGAACACCTGCCGTATGATAATGTGCGAACCACTGATGATTATCACGAATCGTCTGGATAATATCGCCTTCCATCACCTGCATATGATAGATGTCATATAATAAGCGCACATTTGGGGAATTTACTGCCGATACAACCTGTACACCCCACTCTGTTCTATCACACATATAGTCAGGGTGATCGACCTTACTATTGAGCAATTCTAGTATGAGCATAACCCCAGCAGATTCGGCATCTTTTGCCAATTGTTCCAGATGTTTTATTGCATTTTCTGCCCCCGTCGCATCGTCCAGCCCTTCACGATTGCCACTGAATACAATCATATTCGGGATGTTCCATTTGACAGCAAGTGCTAAAGTTTCTTCCGATTGGCGTTTGATGTCATCCCAGTATTTGGTATGCGCGACACCTTGCTCTAGTGGTGCATGTAAACCATGTGTGACAATATCGAGTCCATGGTCTGTCACCAGTTGAAATTTATCAACAGGGACAAGCTCAACTGCTGGATAGCCAACAGCTTTAATCGTTTTAATTAAATCAAGTTCATCAATATCTTCGCGTTCAAAACACCACCACGAGACAGATTGTTTAAATGTCATTTTTGAGTTCCTTAAATTGTCATATTAAGCCAATAATTTTGGTAGGCTTGGGTTTCTTGCAAGAGTAAATCAAGCCGATGCTGTACAACTTCTAACTTATTCGACGGGGTCTTATTGACATGCTTGAGCTGATAGTCACCTGTTGAAGATAAGCTATACTCAAGTTTACCCATCGCACGCAAGACCTGCAAACCGACTTGCACAGTTAAATCACGGTGTCCCATCGCCATCGCCAGAGTTTCTAAACGAGCTAACCCTTCTTTTTTGCTAATGGCATATTTAATGAGTCCAACCAAACGCGCCATAAATGTGCTGGCAGTGTTGAGCTTAGAGGCGTGACCGAATAAAATCACACGCGCTGGATTGACTGTTTCTAATATGCCCAGCCAAATAGCGGATTCTGCTGGGATTGTCCACACAATTAAAGTATCATTCTCAGTCAAATCAAGTCGTCCCACCCCATCAACCGATTTATCAACCTCTGTCCAAATTAAAGCATCAGGATATTGTTTTATCGTATCTTCAAAGTCAGCCAGTAGATTATCACTTTTACGATAGTCGATGATTTCAAAGTTATCATCATGTTGCTCAAGGTCAATTGTGGTTGTGACAAGTTGCCGATAATCCAACCACTCCACCATCGCCTCGCGTTCACCTTTATAAGTGCTGGTTCGCATGGTATAGGCAAGGTCAAATTGCCCCATTGGCATATCTTGCCCACCACCACGCCACCAAACTACTTTTTGTCGATTGCCGTCTTTATCCTCAATTCGTAATTGTAGATGGTCACCGCGCCGCCCTAATTGTGAGCGACTGACAATCTTGACATCACGAGTGGCTAAGGTCAGCGGTGGATTGCCATTGCCAAAAGGTGCGAGCCGTTCAATATCTTGGGTTAAATCCAATGAAATATCGGCTAAATTGAGATAACCATCAATCGTCAGTGTCGGCTTAATATCTACATCGCCGAGCATCCGTCTGACCACACCTGATAACGCCCGCCGAAATTCAAAAATCTTATCAACGGACAAGCTCATCCCTGCCGCCATTGTATGCCCACCGAATCGAATCACATATTCACGGACTTGATGAATCGCTTGTGTAATATCAACGCCAGCAACCGACCGTGCCGACCCTCTTGCTGTCTCATCAGGTGTCGCTAATAATACAACAGGCATTCCGTACTGTTCGACCAAGCGACTCGCCACAATCCCGATAACCCCTGTATGCCAATCAGGGTGGCTCAAAACAATGACGGCATATTCAAGTAACGCAGGGTCACTTTCAATTTGGGCAACAGCTGATTGATAGACTTGATTGGATAAGAACTTCCGTTGTGAGTTCAGTCCTTCGAGGTTATTCGCAAGAATCCGAGCGCGTTCCCAATCATCGGTAATCAATAATTCAACCGATGGGTTGGCATCATCGAGCCGTCCGAGTGCATTGAGGCGTGGCGCAAGTGTAAAACCGATATGCCCTTCGTTCAGGTCTTGAGGTTGAATATCAGACCGCTCCAACATCGCCCGTAAACCCAAGCGATTATTCTGTCGTAAAACCTCCAAGCCGCGCTGCAATAGATAGCGTGTATCATCGACTTGCACCATGACATCGGCGACAATCCCCATCGCCACCAAATCTAGTAGGAAGTCTGTATCCTCTCCATCGTAAAGGGCTTGCATTAGCTTATACGCCGTGCCGACTCCTGGTAATTCAATCAGAGGATGACCGTCAGCTAAGCGTCTTGGATTGATTATTGCATGAGCATTGGGGAGTGTTTCAGGTAGGGTGTGGTGGTCGGTAATCACAACATCGACATGACGACTATTGGCATAATCAACTGCTTCATGAGCAGATATACCTGTATCACAGGTTAGCAATAACTGAATCCCACCATCTAAATAACCCTTGAGTGTTTCTAGATGGATACCATGCCCTTCCCGAAAGCGATTCGGAACATGAAAGCGCACATCCGCACCCAACCGCCGTAATGCTGATACCAATAAGGATGTCGAGGTTTGACCATCAACATCAAAATCACCCCATACAAGAATACGTTCTTTATTTTTAATTGCCTGCTTGAGCCGTTCAACTGCCCTATCAATATCGGGTAAGGCATTCGCTGAGGTGGGTGTATACGCATCTGCTGAGAGAAATTGTTCTGCTTGAGTCGGGGTTGTGATGTCCTTGCGAACGAGGTGCTCGGCAAGGATTTGATGTCCGCCAACAACATCGCGCAAGCTATCAGAAACTGTTACTTGTTTGGGTTCAAGCCATTCACGCATGAGGATGCCATCGCAATCCTGACCAGTGCATTAGCTAGTCATCTATAGATGTCGATTGAGAAAGATACGTTAGTGAACGATGCCGTTCTGATTCGAGATGGTCGAGCAACGACGCACTCAAACGCTCAGCAGACCCACTAAATATTGCCGATAGGATTTCCAAATGTTCACGGTGCATTGCCAGAAAATCATGTTGGGTATAATGTGGCAAAATCCGTATCATCTGCGTATGTATATGGGTCTGTTGATAGAGTTCCAACATCCGCTTAGGTCCACCGCGCACAATCAGATGCTCATGAAATTGCTTATCCAATTCAAGATATTCCAAAATCTTCGTTTGCGAATCCTCATGAATCGTATTTGCCAAGTGTGTCATCTGTAATTGGATGTCTTCAAAAAACACATAATCATCATCATTGAGATATTTAAACAAGCATAATGCAATATATAGTTCAAATGCGCTACGGATTTTGAAGTTGCCGTCTAAGGTTTCAATATCAATTGGGGCGATGAATGTGCCGCGGCGTGCTTGAATGTCGACAAAACCCTCTAATTCAAGTCGTTTCAAAGCCATCTTAATGGGAGTACGGCTGACCTGTAAATGATCTTCTAACTCGCTTAGATTCAGGCGTTGACCGGGGGATAAATTTTCTTGGATTATCCACTGACGCAACACCCAATAGACAGAATCGTTGAGATTCGTTGTTTCGATGGGGCTAAGGAGCTTTTCTTTATTCACAGCTATACAACCTATCACTTACCACATTAAGAACCTTTAGTATAAGCTATAGGAAATTTCATCTCAAGTCAAAT
>CAYGTY010000331.1:0-3832 GCA_964352825.1 uncultured Anaerolineaceae bacterium | reverse complement strand
AAAGAAAGAAATTTCTTGTCAAAAAAGAGTAATAACCCTGCCTCCTCATCCATCAAATTTCCCATCATTGCACTTTGTGCTTCCGCTGGTGGATTAAATGCCTTTCAGACATTTTTCGATGCAATGCCAATCAAGAGTGGTGCCGCATTTATTGTTGCTCAGCACCTCGCCAATGAGCAAGAAAGTATCTTACACGAGCTAATTCAACGGCATACCTCAATAGCTGTTCATCCTATTATTGATGGGCTCATGATTGAAGCAGATAATGTTTATGTTCTGCCTGCTGGACAAGACCTATTCGTCTCAGATGGACAATTGCAGCTAACACCTCGTGAACAAACCAAAGGGTGGCCCAAGACATTTGACACCTTCTTGCAATCATTAGCATACGATCAGGGTGCGTGGTCGGCAGCCATAATCTTATCAGGCGTTGGTAGTGATGGTCTTGAAGGTAGTCAGGTCATCAAACAAGAAGGCGGTATTGTTATTGCTCAGGATATTGAGTCCGCGGCACAAATAGGAATGCCCTCCAGCATTATTAATACGGGTCTAGCAGATGCGATACTCCCCGTCGAACAAATGCCTTGGGCTCTAATGAATCATTTCAATATAGATGTTGCTCCGATACTCCCTTTTGAAGATTTAACGGAAACTATCGATGAGAAAGACATTGATCGCGTAATCCGATATTTGCAACGCCAGACTGGACGCAATTTTGCAGATTATAAGCGCAGTACATTACGACGACAAATCGCCAGACGTATGGGAACACATCAATCAAAAACCATTGACGCTTATCTCAAATTTATCTCGCAACATCCAGATGAGTCAGAACAACTTGCCAAGTATCTGCTCATCAATGTAACGAGTTTCTTCCGTGACCCAGATTCATTTGAAGCACTCAAGACACAAGCCTTGATACCTGCTCTACGCAAGCTAAATATGGATACAATTTTTAGGGTTTGGGTGCCGGGATGTTCTACTGGTGAAGAAGCCGTATCCATAGCAATATTGATTTATGAATGTCTTCGGGAACTCAATATGCTGGAGATGGAAGTTCGTATATTTGCAACAGATGTCAATCGCGATATCCTACAACAACCCCGCTCAGGTTTTTTCCCACACTCAATTGATCAAGAGATAAGCCACTCTCGTCTGCATGATTACTTCATTAAGGAGGAAAAGGGTTATCGTGTCCGTGCCCATATCACACGCATGATTATTTGGTCCGAACACAATCTAGCAGAAAATCCACCCTTCTCAAGCTTGCACCTGATTAGTTGTCGCAATGTTTTGATATATTTTCAGAAACGATTACAAGACCGTGTCATTGCATTGTTCCAGTTTGGGCTTCAGCCTGAAGGGGTTCTCTTCCTCGGTACATCGGAAACATTACCTCATGATACCGACGCATTTATAACAATTGATAGCAAACACAAAATTTTCCAGCGATTAACTAAGGGCAAAAACTCATGGCTACAGTTGGATCAACCTGTATATATCAGAGTGCCTAATTATACGGAGACGCTTATGCCTGAAGCCAGCCAACCCCAACGCAACAACGAAGACCCTGAACTAGAAATTATCAGAATGAGCTTAGTTGAACACTATGCCAGCACTTGTGCCATCGTGGATGAGCAGTATCGGGTACATTACACCTATGGAGAAATTGACCGCTATCTTAAGATTCCCGCTGGTCGAGAAGGACAACGCAACATTCTGGATATGGCACGGCAAGGATTGGATGTTGAGCTTACGATTGCCTTACATCAGGCGTTCGAGAGTGACGAAACGATTGTGCGTGAAGGGGTTTGGGTTAAAACCAACGGTCACGAACGCATTATCAACCTGATTATAAAACCCATCCATCACGCTATGATACAGGGGCGACAACATCTGATTATATTTGAACTTTCTGTGACTGGGGAAAAGCTTAAGGATATGGAGGCAGAGATAGTTGATGGAGAAGTAGGAACAACAGTTTCAAGACTGCGTGAGGAAATCTTACAGACCCAGAAAGCCCTACAAAATGTGACCCAAGCATTACAGGCAAAAAGCGAAGAGTTGACATCTTCAATGGAAGAGATCCACTCGGCTAGTGAGGAAATCCAGACAACCAATGAGGAATTACGAACATCAAAAGAAGAACTTGAGTCCATGAATGAAGAGTTAAATACACTCAATACCCAACTCACAGATCAAAATTTTGAGCTATTTTACACGAACAACACACTTCATAACTTCCTACAATCGGCTGACGTTGGCATTATTTTCTTGGATCAAAATTTAGTGATACGAGAATATACGTCTGCCATAACCAATATCTTTGGGTTACGTCCAAGCGACCGAGGCAGACCATTAGTCGAAATTGCGAATCAACTCGTCTATGATGATCTTATCCCTGATGCAGAGACTGTTCTCGATACACTGAATAATCTGGAGAAAGAAGTTTATACAACGGATGGACATTGGTATAATTTACGAATTCACCCCTATCGGACAACAAACAACGTTATTGATGGTATCGTATTAACATTTTCCGACATCACCGTCCAGAAACAAGCACAGACTGATGTTGAACAGCGCAGTAATTACGTACGACAGATATTTGATGTAATAGAAAACAGTTTAATTGAACTCGACTTTGACTTTCGTGTTGTTGGGGCTAATCAACCTTTCTATACGATGTTCCAGACGACAGCTGAGCTTACCATCGGTCAATCACTCTATGATTTAGGTAGTGGAGAATGGGACATCCCCGAACTTCGTAACTTGTTGACCGAGATTATCTCGAACCAATTGATTGTACGCGATTATGTCATAACCCACGCATTTCCTAACCAAGGGGTGTGGACTATGCGACTAAATGCACGTCAGGTCGAGGGCGTTGAGCGAATCCTATTGGTCATTACAGATATATCCATCAAACGAGATTAAGTATCACCTTTTATTCAGCCTCGATGGTCAGGTAGCGCGGAAGCTCAACTGTAAATTTTGTACCTTCGCCTATCACAGACTCGCAGTCAATATGACCTCTATGCAATTCTATAGATTGAGCCACTACAAATAAGCCAATACCTGTACCAGACGTAAATTGAGCCGTCGTGCCACGATAAAACACCTCATACATATGTGTTTGATCTTCTTGTGATATGCCGATGCCATGATCTTCTATTGTGAAGCGGATGAAATCATCTGAAAAAATGAGATGACAGATAACATCCGTATCCGAATATCTCAGGGCATTGCTGATCAAATTTATGAGGATGCGACTGAGCAGATGTTCATCTAATCGACCCTCGCAATTGTCGTTTTCATTGGTGGTTAGCACAATTTTCTGACTCATATTGGTCGAATCAAATATATCGGCAATTAATTGACGTATAAACGTAAGTACATCAAATGTTTGTAATTTTAAGCGATCGACATGATTGTTTAAATCCTGAGCAACACTGATGTCTTGCACAATATCATTCAAATACCAAACCATATTACGAATGGTCAGATACCGTTGCTTCTTTTTCTCAGGAGTTAATCGCTCATCGTATCGTTCAAGTAGCTCGACAGACGAAAGAATCGCTGCTAAAGGTGTACGGAATTCATGAGAGATGACAGCTATGACGCGATTGCGGAGTTGATTGATCTGTTTCTCTTGCGACAATGCAAGCTCTAAAGCATCCTGAGTTTGTTTGATAGCAGAGAGGTCGATCATGGCAATATGTAATACCATGATTTCACTATTTGACATATGCGTACGGAGTTGAGCATAAAAGATAGTCCCATCACTGCGATTCAGCTTAACCTCACAGATTTGCACTTGTTGTGTCTGCAA
>CAYGTY010000330.1:0-3897 GCA_964352825.1 uncultured Anaerolineaceae bacterium | reverse complement strand
ACCGTGATATTGTGGCAGAGGCTCTCGAAGCGATTGGTTTACCCTCGTCATAACCTCTTATGATGCTAAAATCCCTTTTGTGACCATCAATTCACACCACTTTGCTAACATATGTCTTAATTTAGTGGGCGAATATTAAAAATTGATGCACAATAGAGAGACAGTTGATAAGGTGCAGATAATGGAAAAATTAATTGACGGGCGCTATCGTATAGAGTCCGAGATAGGTCACGGCGGGATGGGAGTTGTCTATCATGCCTATGACCGACTGACGATGCAACGGGTCGCACTTAAGCAAGTCAAGGTTGATGGCTTAACAGATACAGATGACACCACCAATAATTTACGACTCCGCCTCGTGACAGAATTTCAGATTATGGCGAGCCTACACCACCCTTTTGTGATGGAGGTATTCGATTATGGATTCTCTGGTGAACCTTATTTTACGATGCCCTTCTTACAGAACGCGGGGTCTATATTAACTGTTGCAAAAGATGCAGAATTTGATCAAAAAATTGATTTAATTATCGACCTCCTTGAAGCATTACATTATATGCACCGCCGAGGCGTTATTCATCGCGACCTCAAACCCAACAATATTATGATTGATGCAAACGGTAATCTTCAACTCCTCGATTTTGGTTTGGCTGTTACTGAACGGAAAGTCACAGAGATGGCAGGGACAGTTGCTTATATGTCACCCGAAGCCATGGCTGGTGAATTGGTGACTGAAGTTAGTGATTTATTCTCTGTGGGGGTTGTTGCCTACCAAATTTTAACAGGTGAACATCCCTTTGATGCAAAAGAACTCTATAAAACCGTTCGCAATATTTTAGAAGCAACACCCGATTTTTCACCCTTACAAGAGTATCCCTTTCTATGTGATGTGCTTGAAAAGTTGATGAAAAAACACCCTGCCGACCGCTATAAAGATGCACACGAGGCAATTTCTGATTTATGTTATGCCTTTGAACGCCCCTTACCCCCAGAAAGCGAAGCCATCCGCGATAGTTATTTGAAGTCTGCAACTTTCGTCGGGCGAGAAAAAGAAATGCGCTTGCTCAAAGATGCCCTCTATGAAGCATCTGACCAAAGTGGAAGCGCGTGGCTGATTGGTGGTGAAAGTGGTATTGGTAAAACCCGTTTGCTGGATGAATTACGCATCAATGCACTGGTCAAAGGGGCTTTGGTTTTACGGGGAACGGCAATGGAAGGGGGTGGATTACCCTTACAACTCTGGCGTGACATCCTGAGACGTTTGGCACTTGTCCGTGATTTAAGCGACCAAGAAGCGAGTGTCTTTAAACATGTCATTCCCGAAATTGATTTATTGCTAGAGCGTACGGTTACAAGCGCACCGCAGCTGGGTGCAGAAGATAGCCGTCAACGCCTTGCAACAACGATTGTTGATGTCTTACGCCGACGAAAACGCCCCGTTCTCATCATGTTGGAGGATGTACATTGGGGCTTAGATAGCCTCGATTTGTTGAAACGTGTTGTTAATATGATAGAGATTGTACCCGTATTACTGGTGGCAACCTATCGCACAGACGAGTACCCTGAGCTAACAGATTTATTGCCTATTAAGAATCAACTTCAGCTTGAACGACTTAATGAAGATGCGATTGCAACCTTAAGTGTGTCGATGTTGGGGCAAGGAGGTGACAATCTGGCACTGGTCGATTTGATTATGCGCGAGACCGAAGGCAATACATACTTTATTATTGAGGGTATACGCTCCTTAGCAGAACAAGCTGGACGCTTAAGTGCAGTCGGTGACAATCAGTTACCTGATGAGATTAGTGCATGGGGAATGCAAGCGATTATCCGCAAACGTCTTGACCGTGTCCCCCTACGCTATCGCGGCTTATTACGGTTGATTGCAATCGGTGGACGTGTGATTGATGTTGAGGTATTAGGCAATCTTGCAGAGATGTATGCCGTGCGCGCCCAAGATTGGTTAACAGACCTTGCGAATTTAGCCGTTTTAGAAATACGTGATGAGAAGTGGCAATTCTCGCATGATAAGCTCCGCAAACAACTCTTAGCCGATATTACTGACATCGATAAAATGGCATTCCATCAACAGATTGCCGAAGCCATCGAATGGGTACACCTCGGTGACTTGAATTATGCGCCGATTTTGCAAGAACATTGGTTTGCTGCAGGTAATCCCCAGAAGGAACGCTTCTATGCTGCGACGGCTGCCGCGCAAACGTCGGCGGTGGGGAATTATCCGAAGGCGAGGATATTATTTGAGCGCGTTTTAATCCTCACACCTGAAGAAGATATGAATCAGCGCAGTACCTTGATGATAACCTTGGCGACAATATGCAGTCAATTGAGTGATTTTGATGCGGCTTATGATTTTGCCGAACAAGCCTTACAGATTGCTGAAAAGACACAACGCATGGAAACAGCTATTCAAGCCTATTGTGTGCAAGCATCAGTTGCCGAAAATCGGGCAGAATTTCAAGATGGGGTTGAGCTATTAGAACAAGCTCTCATTCGCTTTGGGTCGCTAGATAACCCGACGCTACATATACAAGTGTTGAATGCCCTCGCTACTGTACTCATGCGCTTAGATAACCTTGAGATGGCAGAGACTTATCTCGACCAATCCGCAGATTTATTAGGAGCTATCCATGACCGTGTCGTCGAAGCCGAATATAAATTGACACGGGGTATTCTGGAGCAACGTAAAGGCAATATGGCGGATACAGAAATGCACCTCTATGGTGCGCTCGTGACATTTGAGTCAGTTGGGAATTATAGTCAAATTGCGCGTACCCGTTCCGAGTTAGGTCGGATTGCTTTCATCGGTGAACGTTACGAAATTGCAGCAGCGCATCTCGAGTTAGCCCTAAGAACCTATCGTGACCTCGGTGATAAGTTAAGTGCGGCGGATTGTTTGACGAGTCTTGGCAAAATTTACCTCAAACTTGAATCTACGGAAACAGCCCGTGATTACTTTGCAGAGGCATTAAGTATCGCAACGGAGATTGATACCCCGTGGTTAGTATTGGATGCGATGATGGGGGGCGCACAAGCACTTATTGCGACGGCTGAAGATGACCCGACTTTATATGACTCTAATCTGGATAAATCAACAAATGCCCGCTCGACACAAATGATTATTCAGAAAATCTTATTACAAGTCCGCGATAGTGTTTCATCAGAAGTCTATAATACGATTATGGCACAAGGTAGCCGCCTTAACCTCAAAGAGTTAGTCCAACTGATTGATGAAGAATCAGCAAATACCAAAGATGATGGTACACCTACAGGCACATAAGTAAGCCTGATTAAAAAGCAGGCATTATGTGTCTTAGCAATAAAACAATCAAATGATATAAATATACGATATTGACGATGTAAAGGACACCTTATGACAATTACCTTAACCCCTCAAGAAAAATTACTGGTTAACAAAACATTTTATCAAATTGTACCCATTTCCGACCGTGCATCAGCGAAGTTCTATCAACGTTTATTTGAGATTGCACCTGAGGTTCAGCCCATGTTTGACAAAGCCAATATGGCAGAGCAACGCAAAAAACTCATTGATATGATCGCCTTAGTGGTCTATTCCCTCGATAATATCGAAAAAGTAACAGGCGCAATCCGAAAATTAGGTGAACGGCATCAGGGGTATGGGGTCGGTAAAGAAGATTATGCCAAAGTAGGCGAGGCATTCTTATGGATGTTAGATAGTGAACTCGGCGAAGATTATACACCTGAGGTTGCTGAAGCATGGACAAAGACCTATCAGCTTTTATCAGATACAGCCATAGATGACATCTACGAATAAATTAGAGCGACTATATTGTGAGGATATATGAAAAAAAGTAGCTGACAACATATGGGTTGTCAACTACTCTTAGATTGAAGAAACCT
>CAYGTY010000329.1:0-3901 GCA_964352825.1 uncultured Anaerolineaceae bacterium | reverse complement strand
TCTACCCTGCCCCGTGACTTGCGCGCTATCTCTGCTGAAGGGGGCTTAACGGACTTACCCAGCATCGGTAAAACCATCGCCGCAAAAATTGATGAGATGTTGGAAACAGGTGAACTCGATTTCTACAATCGCCTCAAAGATGAGATTCCTGAAGGTCTTGTTGATATGATGCACATTAATGGGGTCGGACCTAAGAAAGCAAAACTCTTCTGGGAACAACTGGATATTACATCAGTCGAAGCCCTACAAAAAGCTGCCGACGAAGGTAAATTAGCAGACTTATCAGGGATGGGTAAAAAGAGCCAGCAGAAAATCATTGATGGTATCGAAGCCCTCTCCCGTCAAACAGGCAGAACACCGATCGGTGATGCCAAACCAGCCGCTCAAGCTATTCTCGATATACTGATGGAACTCCCCGAAGCACTCGAAGGTGAAATCGCAGGTAGCATCCGCCGTGGACGTGAAACCATTGGTGATGTTGATTTACTGATTGCAAGTGACAATGCCGAACCGATTATGGATAAATTTGTCAGTATGGAAAATGTCGCGCGAATACTCGGGCATGGACCCACTAAAAGCTCGGTTGAATTGTTATCAGGTTTACAGGTCGATTTACGGATTCTTGTTAAAGCACGTTGGGGAACAGCACTCAATTATTTCACAGGTAGCCAAGCCCATAATGTCCGTATGCGTCAGATTGCGCTTGATAATGGTCTCAGTTTGAATGAACACGCCCTAAGCCCTGTTGATGATGATAAAAATATCATTGAAGAGGCAGATAAAATCTACTGCGAAACAGAAGAACAAGTTTACGAAACCTTAGGCTTGCAATATGTTCCGCCAGAACTCCGTGAAGATAGTGGAGAGATTGAAGCAGCAAAAGCGCAAACTTTGCCCACACTTATTACACTCAAAGACATCATCTCAGACTTACATATGCACACAGTCTATAGTGACGGCAAATTAACTATCCGCGAAATGGCAGAAGCCTGTAAACGACGGGGACATCGCTATATTGTCATCACAGACCATTCACGAAGCCTAGGCATAGCCAATGGTCTCAGCATTGAACGGCTACTCAATCAAATTAAAGAAGTTCGCCAAGTTAATGATGAAATGGGAGACAACTTCCATATTTTTGCAGGAACGGAAATGGACATTAAGGCTGATGGAACAATGGATTATCCTGATGAAATCCTTGCCCAACTGGATTTTGTGATTGCCTCATTACATGTCAGCCTACAACAAACTCGCGAACAAATCACACAACGTTTATTGAATGCCCTAAATAACCCATATGTCGATATGATTGGACACCCGTCCTCACGACTCATTCCCTCACGAGAAGAAGTTAATGCCGATTGGGATGTTGTCTTACAGGCCGCAGTCGATAGTCAAACAATTCTTGAAATCAATGCCAATCCAGCCCGCCTTGACCTCAAACCAGAGTTAGCACGACTCGCTAAGGATAAAGGTATTCTGTTGGCGATTAATACCGATGCCCACGATGAAGCTCATCTCGATCTTTTGGAATTTGGTGTGACCAATGCTCGACGTGCTTGGGTTGAAGCCCATCATGTTGTCAATACATGGTCATTTGAAAAATTTGCCAATTGGGTTCACAATCGAGGCTAAGTTATCCGCAACTGTGAAGGATATAGATAATCATGACAAATCAATTGCCAACCTTGCCAGATGACAATAGTCAATTTGATGAGACTGTGCCACATGAAGCCCAACCAACACAGCCAATTCAAGCGACTACACAACCAACACAGCCGATTCAACCAACAGGGCAAGTCCCGAGACAAGCTAACCCACGTCCACAACAACGTCAACCTACAAATTACAATGTGGAGCGCGTACGTCGGCAACGGCAACAACAGCAGGCGAAACAACAAGGCATGTTATATTTCCCCTTGTGGTCACTAGGATTAATGCTTCTAATGGTGATGATTATCGCCTTTGCAATTGTCTTTGCGGTTATGGCTTTAGGTGGTAATTCATCTATCCCTGAACAAGAACCTGTTGTACGCATTGTGACGCAACAAGCCTCCAATACACCAAACATTCCTGACCCTGATGAAGTTATCTTAGCCACACCGACTTTACCTGAAGGTCTACAAGTTATCCTACCCGAACAAACCCCTGTTAATCTTGCATTAGACGGACCTGTTTTACCGACGATTGCATTCACAACCACACCTGTCCCCTTATCTGTCGGAGTACGTATAGTGGTGGCAAATGTTGGTGACCAAGAACTCAATGTCCGTGATGTCCCTGGGGTCACCACAAGCCAAATTTTATTCAGATCAGACGAAGGTACAGAATTCAGCGTCGTGCAAGGACCGCAACAAGCTGATGGCTTTACATGGTGGCAGATACAAGACACCACAACAGGGCAAAGTGGATGGGCAGTCGCCAATTATCTAAGTGTTATACAAGCTGGAACAGGACAATAATCCATGACAGACAATCTTGCCAAACGCGCCGAAGAGCTACGTGAACAAATTAATCATCACATCTATCGTTATAATGTTCTCGGCGACCCGATTGTAACCGATGCAGAATACGATAAGTTGTTTCATGAATTACGCCAAATTGAAGAAGACTATCCCGAATTAGCGACAGAAGATTCTCCGACCCACCGCGTTGGCTCAGATTTATCTAGTGATTTTGGTAAAGTCCCACACCCTGCACCGATTCTGAGCCTTGCCAATGCCTTTGATACAGATGACTTACAAGCATGGGAAGACCGTAACCTCAAATTATTGCCATCGAATACAGAACTCGATTATGTACTTGAACCCAAATTAGATGGGCTAACCATCGTCATTACCTACGAAAATGGTTTACTAACACGCGCTGCAACACGTGGTAATGGAGAAATCGGTGATGATGTAACAGCTAATGTTCGCACAATTAGCAGTGTTCCTTTGCGGATTCCAGTCGATTCAAGTAAAGGTCAAGCACCTGCACACTTAGTTGTTCGGGGTGAAATTTTATTTCACAAAGAAGACTTTTTATCACTCAACAGAGAGCAAGAGGAACAAGGTCTGCCTACCTATATCAATGCACGAAACACAGCATCAGGCTCACTCAAACAAAAAGATAGCCGAGAGACAGCCAAACGCAATTTGACTGCCTATATTTACAGCATTGTTGATAGTAGTGATACGCAAATGTGGGATACGGAGTGGGATATTTTGGGATTCTTGCGGGATATGGGCTTTCATGCGGTCACAGATACCCAACATTATCCAACATTATCCAACATTATCCAACAATTACCCACATGGGAAACCCAACGTGATGCTCTCCCCTTTGAAATTGACGGTTTAGTCATCAAAGTCAACAACTTATCCCACACCCGTGAATTAGGGATTGTGGGAAAAGATCCACGCGGAGCAATTGCCTTCAAGTTCCCTGCCGAAGAAGCTACAACACGACTCCTCGGTGTAACCATCAATATCGGGCGCACAGGCAAAGTCACCCCCACCGCCCAACTTGACCCTGTATTCATTGGTGGTGTGACGGTTTCTAATGCGAGCCTACATAACTATGACCAAATCGAATCTCTCGATATTCGTGAAGGCGATACCATCATTGTCAAACGCTCAGGTGATGTAATTCCCTATGTTGTCGGTCCTGTACTTGGCGCGCGACCTGATAATGCAAAACCAATTATCCCACCCGAAACATGCCCCTTCTGTGGTACAAAGTTAATCCAGCCCGAAGGCGCAGTGGATTGGTTCTGCCCAAATCCCAAATGTCCAGAACGTGTCTTTCGTAGCTTAGAGTTTTTTGTATCACGGGGTGCAATGGACATCGAAGGCATGGGACCACAGACTATTCAAGCACTGATTGAGCAAGGTCTCATCACAGACGAGGCTGATATTTT
>CAYGTY010000328.1:0-3922 GCA_964352825.1 uncultured Anaerolineaceae bacterium | reverse complement strand
GATTGTACTGTGTTTATCATCATTATTTCGCCTGAATCGAATGCCTCTGAATGGGTTGCTCGTGAAACAATCTTAGCCGAAAAGCTGAAGAAGGTTCGTATCCCGATTATGATAGGGGGCGAGCTACCGTTTCGCTTATTGAACTTACACTATGTTGATTTTCAGGGTGAATTTGAGGGTGGCTTTAAAGATTTACTGGAAGCACTTGACCAACACTTAGAGGTCGAAGATAAAACCCATACAGCAGTCAATCAACTCTTAGGCGAAGCGATACGGGCGCAACTATCAGGTGATATGTTGACTGCACGTAACCTCATCGGGCAAGCGTTGGTGATTTTGCCTGAATTAGCAGACAGTGTGGAAGATTTCTGGGATAGCTTGAATCGTTTGCCACGATCGGATTATGCGACACTGCTCGAAAATCAGCTTGATAATACACAACAACTGATTCAACATCACGTCCGTTACGCTGACGCAACTAAATATGATGATGACCGCCAAGCCTTTGAGTGGTTTATCCGAATTGATAGTACAGATGACATCCTCGCCGAGATAGACTATGTGCAATATGAACTGCACCCAACCTATCAAAATCCTATTCGTATTATCCGTGACCGTAAATCACAATTCTTACTCCATATTGTCGGCTGGGGTACGTTTGATATTCCCATCGAAATTCATTTTAAAGACGGGTCTAGTCTTAGTACCCATATCGAGTTGCAATTCCCCAAATAATTCTTTATAAAGACGCACCGATATTTTTCAGCCCATTGCCTGTAAATGCGATGACGAGTTCGGCATCATCGCCAATTTTCTCGCGAATTTGTGGTAGGGCGGCAACGGTTACTGCACTGGTGGGTTCGATAATCAAACCTTGTGCTGTCATGCGCTGTTGAGCAGAGGTAATTGCATCATTATCCACACGGAAAGCATATCCATTGGTTTCGTAAATAGCCGATAAAATCTGTTTGCCACGAACAGGAACATCCACCAAAATCCCATCTGCTACACTATGTTGGCGGGTGACGGTTACAGGCATGTCTAGGTTTTGTTCCCATGCTTGAATAATCGGGTCTACACCTGTCGATTGCACCGCTATCATGATTGGCATTTTGTCCGTAATACCTGCATCATAGAGGGCTTTGAAACCGCGATAGAAGCCAAGGAATAATCCGCCATGTCCAACAGGGGTTGCAATCGCATCAGGCACACGCTTGCCGAGTTGCTCCCATGTTTCCCAACCGACAGTGGTTTGACCTAATACAAAATAAGGACTCCACGCATGGCTGGCATAGGTTGTGTTTTGGGCTTCGCTATAAACGTCTGCTGTCGGATTCAGGGACTCGACGATTGTGCCATTAAATGCGCGAATGAGATTTTTCTTGCTTTCGACAGCGGTATCAGATGGGACAAAGATACGTGCCTTCATGCCTGCGACGCTTGCAAATGCCGCAATGGATGCCCCAGCATTCCCCGAAGAATTGTCTATCACTTCATCCACATCATAGCTAGCGATATGATTGAGCATGGTGGTTGTGCCACGATCTTTATACGACCCTGTTGGATTGAGATATTCCAGCTTAGCTTGGAATGTATAGCCATCGACAGTGACAGGCGCGAGTGGGGTCATGCCCTCACCGAGTGTGAAATGCTTTTTGACAGGGAGCATATCCGCATATCGCCATAAAGAAAAGTCATTATCATGAATTTTGCTGGCATCAAATGTGGGTAAATCAGCTAAATCGAGTGAGCCACCACAATCCGCACACCGCCAAGCAAGCGGTTCGGCAGGGGCGTTACATTCATTACAGATTAAGCGCGCCATCGTCTATCCTGTCTCTCAGATAATTTTCTTCCTCAAGAGTAACAACAGGCTATCAATTACACAATATCTTATGCTGTCGTTTTGAGTTTTTTGATGCTTATTATCTATATGATTTATTTTCAAATAAGCTGTTAAGGTCTATGAGGTACACTTTTAGATACTTAAAGCGTCTATAACTAAAATTAGCTTATCAAGTTCGCAATTTGCTTCTATAATAAAAAAGATAAACTTGATAAAAATTAATTTAATACCATTCGTCAATTAACGAATTGATAAATAACCATGACCTTAACAGACAAATTTGAACGCCCCTTACGTGACTTACGTATTTCAGTGACAGACCGCTGTAACTTCCGCTGTACCTATTGTATGCCAGCGGATGTTTTTGGTGAGGCATATCAATTTTTGCCAAAGCCACAGTTGTTAACCTTTGAGGAAATCACACGCCTGACGCGTATTATCGTGCGCCTCGGTGCAGTGAAAATCCGCCTCACAGGGGGTGAACCACTGGTACGCCAAAACATCGAGAGCCTAATCGAACAACTCAATGCGATTGAGGGTGTCGATGATATGGCGATGACAACCAATGCTTACTTTTTACCGAAAAAAGTGGATGCGCTACGTGAGGCTGGCTTACAACGTTTAACTGTTAGCCTTGATAGCGTTGATAATGATGTTTTCCGCCTGATGAATGGTGGACGGGCAGATGTGGCAAAGGTGCTAGAAGGCATTGATATAGCCGAAAAAGCTGGATTTGCCCCGATTAAAATTAACGCAGTTGTCCAAAAAGGAGTCAACGACCATACGATTGTTGATTTAGCGCGTTACTTCAAAGACCGTGGTCATATTGTGCGCTTCATTGAATATATGGATGTCGGTAATCGTAACGGCTGGAAGATGGATGAGGTGGTCTCGGCGAAACAGATTGTCGAGATGATTGATGCTGAACTTCCATTAGAAGCCATTGACGAAAATTATTATGGGGAAGTCGCTCAACGTTATCGCTATAAAGATGGTGGTGGCGAAATTGGTTTGATTACCTCTGTCACGCAACCCTTCTGTGGCTCATGTACACGGATGCGCCTCTCGCCAGAAGGTCAGATATTTACTTGCCTGTTTGGGACTAAAGGCACAGATTTACGTGCGCCTTTACGGGATGGAGCAAGCGATGATGAGATTGAACAGATTATCCGTGATACATGGGGACATCGTATTGACCGCTATTCGGCAATTCGTACCTCAATGACCAAAGAAGACCGCGATGCACGCAAAAAAGTCGAGATGTATCACATCGGTGGATAAAACACCGCTTGCATATGACCATACGTCATAGGCTATGCTGATAGGGTATCTAAACGAAAGGATGCCCTATGCAAACCCCAAATAACGAAAAACTCCAAACTTATCGATCTATAAATGACCTCATTCCACAACATTGGCAATCTGATGATATAACCCTGCCTGACAATGGACGGCTACACTATCTTCGTACAGGTGGTAATCAACAGCCTGTGATATTGCTTCATGGTGTACAAGTTGATGGGCGCATGTGGCTACGGACGGCAATTGCATTACAAGATAGCTATGATGTGATTATGCCTGATAGTCGCGGTCATGGCTTATCGTCGGCTATACCCTCTGACATTGATGAGCATACGCTTGCAGATGATATTGTTGAGCTGATTTCACAATTAAATCTATCAGACAAACCCATTGTTATGGGGCATTCAATGGGGGCGGATGTAGCGATGCGCTTGTCTGCTAAGATCGAAGTCAAGCAAGTGATTCTGGTTGACCCAGCCCTCAAAAACTTCATGGCGACTATGCCTCCGATTGGCGATACATTACCCGATTACATGACCCCGATAATCAAGACGATTCAAGGGCTTAGTGCTTTATCACATCGTGAGCGGTTACAGTCTGGACTCAACCTATTGCCACCGGGGACAGCACTGTGGGACGAGATGGATTTTGTCAGCTTTGTTGAGGGGCAATCGCGCTTTGATGCGAACACCTATAAGCACATGAGCAAACTTGGCTACATTGTCGAATCTCCAGAGGTCATCAAACAGGTAAATAGTCCAATTTTACTAATGA
>CAYGTY010000327.1:0-3962 GCA_964352825.1 uncultured Anaerolineaceae bacterium | reverse complement strand
TGCGTGAGCAATTGCGTAAAATTGATAGCCCACACATCAAAGACATTCGTGGACGAGGTTTACTCACTGGGGTTGAACTACATGAATCTGCTGGTGGAGCGCGTCGCTTCTGTGTCGCCCTACAAGACGCTGGCTTATTGTGCAAAGAAACCCATGATCATATTATCCGCTTTGCACCCCCACTGGTCATCACGCGCACCGACATCGACTGGGCAATCGAACGCATCGAAACCGTCTTGATGATGGACTAATCCTCTCACCATAGGCTGGACTGCAACTTGGTTCAGCCTTTATATAGCATAAATCTAATGTAATGAGTAAATTATCCCCATATAGGTACATTACCTTTACCTGTGATGACAATTTTGTTGAGGCGACAAGTTAGAGGTCCATTTGATTTAAAAAGTATTTTATCAACCATTAAATCGCCTACCCAAACAGTGCTACCAGACATCGAGCTTGAGGGTAGTTGCAACGAGTTATCGACTTCGACATTGTTTAAGTAGAGGTTCATATTAACGCCATATGTACTGTTAGCTTGATTAACAGTCCAGAAATGCTCTAGGTAGGTGACATTAACAGGGTCAATAAAGTTTACTTCTACATGAGCCGATGCAAAGCCATTTTGAGAAGTCCCCTCGATATAGTCATCATTAACGGGTGTTCCATAAACAATGACAGTGCCTGTTGGTAGAGGATTTCCATTTAGAATCATATACTCCCACGTCGCCTCAACCGTCAACTCCACAGTAAACGCCGTATCACTATAAATCTCAAAGCGCTTGACCGCCTTGCCCGACAAATCCATCACACTCGTCAAATCATGCACGACATCAGCACAATCGGTATAACGCGCCGCAGGAAAAGCCGTATTCGCAGGCGTTGTATGCCCCGTCACCGAGCTAATCGTCAATACTGAACACGCCGTATCCAACGCAAACGTATACACCCCAGCATAAATCCCATTGCTATCGGCTGTATCTTGGGTGATTGTCCACACCTCATTGCTATCAACTGTTGGGGCAGGTGTTCCACTATCGTCGGATTCAATCGAAACCGCTTGGCGACCTGTAATTAAATCATCTAAGATTTGTTGATTGGTTTCTGAACTGTCAATTAGTGATTGTAAAATACTGTTAAATGTCATGATTATATCCTTGTTGAGATTATTTACGGACGCACAACTTCGCGTTTAACTTCTGCGATAATTTCACCTGTGGTTGCATCCCAAACGATGAGATGGCTCTCAGGTATTTCGGACTCTAATGTAATAATATATTGTTCATTAGGTGACCATTGAATAGATTGAATCCAATTATCAGTATCACCAAAGCTGAAAGTAATTTCCTCTGTTTCAACATCAAATATCAATATGTCGCCATCAGTTTCACGCGCTATTGGTAATGTAGATTCTGCAATAGCAAGTTGATTTGGGGTAATTGGACTCCATGCCAACGAATATGATGCAATATTAGGCAATTGGTATTCCTCCCATGTGTCGGTATTCCAGATTCGGAGGAGATTTTGATAGCCACCTGTCGCTAGATGATTGTCATTCCACTGCATATACCCAATGTCTTCTTCATCCTTTAGACCAAGTAAGTGAGCAGTTTCTTGTTCAATGAAATCGACTATGGTAATTTCTCCATAAAATGAATTTGCAATTGCAATATATCGACCATCTTCTGACCATTGAGTACCTTGAGGGTTAATGTACCAATATTCGCCATTTAACAAGTCTTTGTCAGCATAGATAATCTCCTCTGTCTGCACATCCCACACTCTGAATGAAAAGTTTTCTAGTGGACTTCCAATGGCAATGTATTTTCCATCAGGTGACCATGACAGAGAATCTACTTCACTTCCCATAATACCTGAATCATCATTGAGCGCGTAAAGAGTCTTATCCAGCTTAAATGTTTCAGTGTCGTATATTTGTATGCCAATATGTGTATTATTGTAAATTGCGATTTGTGAGCCATCGGGCGACCAGTCAATAATGTAAGCTGAAAATGGTATGTCGTAACAAGTAATTACTTGTAATAACTCTAAGTCAGGAATGGAATACACGTATGCGCCTGATGTACTCATGAACGCTACGCTATCTTCATGAGGATGTATGTCCATTGAAACAATTTGATCGTGTACATATAATTCGTTTTGTGGACATTTATCATCGCTATTTGATATGCTGAAGCTGATGAAAAATACAAGTAAAACCAAAATTTTTTTCATGTTTATACCTTATGATTCTGATACAAGATCACCACTTTTAATAATAACGTGGTCGGGAAAACGAAAAAATTGAAAGTTAGGTAAACCACCACCAAGAAAAGTAAAAAGACCCCAATCATTATTTCGTAATCTCTCCTCATACTCGGATACTGTTAAAGGATCAAATCCATTTGTTGTATTCTTGAGATTCTGTAGTTGGGCATCTAACTGTAAGCCACTGATGCTTGCTAGGCAGCTATAAAATGGACGCGGGCGAACATCCTGAAGCCAGCCAACTTGTCCAGAAGAATCTTCACCATATGCAAAATCAGCTACATAAGGAACTGTTCGTACTTTACGTTCTTTAGAAAAATTATGAATCCCTTCATATATATTTAGCCCGTCAGCACTACTGACAGCATCACCCCATCCAACAATTAATAGACCATGACCGCTGGTACTGCCCCCTAAGTTGAAATACATATAATCACCTGTTTGTATATTTCGTAGCCCCTCATCTTCAAAGCGACCAAACAAGTAATCTTTACCTTGAGTCTCAAAGCCCGTTTTCCAGACACCTCCGTTCTCAAAATCCATATAGCGACTTAAACTATCCTGTGTAAATGCACTTGGTGGTTGTGAGCTAGGAGATGCTAAGTTAATATCGTCTGGATGGATAAAAAATATTGTGTCTTGCTTGCGTTGTTCTAAACTATTTCCCAGATTTGTTGTCAATTCAGGAACTTGCATTGTTTCATGAAAGTATGGCATCAAGAAACGGTGATCGCGCCAAGTTTGAGTCGATTCTAAATTCGTTGCACCACTAGGCTGGCATACGAACCAAATTAAGTTATTTTCTGACAAATCATCAGTGGCACAACCTGTACCTGTTGTATCGTCTGTTTTCATTTTAAGTTGACCACCGAAATAGAGTGATTCTGAAATAAATAGTGCTGAGCCAGTAGCTCCTTGGGTGTGTGTTAAAAACGAATATTGAAATGTACTACCTACGTCAAGCGGTAAAGTGAAGTTCGATGCAAGACCGCTAGGGTAGGTAAATACGCCATTTATATTATCCTCAAAATTAGCGCGACTTTGGTTAATTGCATACTGAGCAACACCGACTCGATCATAAGGATAATTCGGTGCATTGTTCCATAAGTCTGCCAGCGTTTTACCTGTATCATCAAAATTAGGTATTTGAGCTTGGATAAGAGCAACTAAGCGTATCTGTAAGGCATCTTTAACAGAATCATACGAAGCTAAGTCTCCGTTAAGCGCTAAATCCATTAAACAGCCAATTTGGACAGATGAGCGACAATTTTGTATCAAGATAATCAATATATCAACCAAATCGTCATCTGTAAGTGTGCCTGCATTGAAGGATGTGCCTAAACGAAATTCGATGGCTTCAATCAAAATAGTACGTTCACCTGTCGCACTTCGTAGGAAGATAACCGCAAGATAATAGTCAATTGCAGCTTGTATCAGCTGAATAACGGCTTCAATAACATTGGTTGCCGATTGTCCTTGCTTCAAACGGGCTATCATTGCGCGATGATGATAACTCGCTTCTTCTAAGATGATAATGGATTGCTGTGTTGTGACCGCCATATGTTGCCCTCACTATTCATGCTTACTCTACCACTCTACCATTTTTTTTTTGCGAAATTGCAAGCACTTAGAGTTAAGTATAGGTTAAGCGTAGGGCAAACGAAGGTTTATATCGCAGGTGTTGTATGCCCCGT
>CAYGTY010000326.1:0-4120 GCA_964352825.1 uncultured Anaerolineaceae bacterium | reverse complement strand
AAAAATTGACCAGCAACTTATCAAAATGTCCGAACCTTAACTGAATCTGCTATAAACAAATGCCTATGTTTATAGTGCTGCCTCGCTGAGGTTGTCGACCATTTGATTATTACACTGACTCAACCAACGATACACGCCTTTTTTGATACATAAAATTATTTATAAATCATATCTTACTCTTGGGTGATTATCACCCAACTTCTGTTTAGAATAAAAATAAACAGAAAGGACATATAATGCCTAGTATTTCAGGGGCAGACCGACAAGCCCGACTGGATCGTATCCAATTAATTGTTAAACAAAGTAATGGTATATCCGAAACCGAGGTTGCAGAACAATTTAAAAATGTTGATCGCAAAACAATCAATACTTATTTGCGTGAACTTCGTGATGAAGGCGTTTTATATAAAGAAGGGAAGTTATGGCTATATGATGAAAGCTTTAGGTCAATCGTATTGCGACCCCTAGCCTTACGAACAGAAGAAGCTATGACTCTGTATCTGGCAACACGCCTTCTCGTGAATCACACTGATAGACGCAATGAAATTGCCTCAACTGTTCTAACCAAACTTGCAGGGGTATTACATAATGATGCAGGTGTCCATCGTAGTATTTTAGAGTCGGCTAAGGAACTCGCCCAAAAACCAGAGGAGGATAATTTCCAAGATGTTTATCGGCTCATGATGCGAGCAACGTTGCAACGGACTGCTGTGGTTATTAACTATCGTCCTTATCGAAGTGGCTCATTCACAACAACGATTCACCCCTATCTAATTGAGCCTTCAGGGCTTGGTTTTGCGACCTATATTATTGCTCACAATGTAGACTTGAATGTTCTGCGAACTTATAAACTAGAGCGCATCCATCATGTCAAAATTATGAGTGGTCAATCCTTTGATATTCCAACTGACTTCCCAGGTTTAGAGATTTTGCAAAATGCGTGGTCAATCTTTCATGGAGACGAAACGATTGAAGTCGCCTTGCGTTTTCACCCCGATGTTGTCCAACGTGTATTAGAAACAAATTGGCACTCCTCAATGGAACTCATTGAAGATGGTCGGCATATCATAATGACACTACAAGTTGCTGATATCACGGACCTCAAACCGTGGATACGGGGCTGGGGTGCAACTTGTGAGGTGCTTGAACCTCAAGAACTACGAGAAGAGATGGAAGGTGAGGCACGTGCACTCGCAAAATTATATGGTGTTGGTACGGATTCTAATTCACGTTTTAGAAATATATTTGGAGACTAACATGTACGACTTATATGCACATCAAGAAAGAGTGTTTGAATTGTTGATGCAGGGTAAAAATGTAATATTGCAAGCACCAACAGGTTCAGGTAAAACAAGAGCCGCACTGACTCCATTTTATGAGACCTGTGGAAATCCTAATTATAACTTCCCTCAACGTTGCATTTATAGTGTTCCCATGCGAATTCTCGCCAATCAGTTTCATTATGAGGCAAATAAAATTGCTCAGAGCCTTAATCGTAGGTATAAGACTGATATTTCGGTTGCCATCCAAACAGGGGATAACCCACAATCGCGCGAGTTTACACATAATCTGATTTTTGCGACTATCGACCAAACCCTCAGTAGCTTCTTGATGGCACCTTATGGTTTAGCGCATCGTCACGCCAACATGAATGCTGGGGCATTGCTATCATCATATTTGGTATTTGATGAATTTCATCTATATGACCCGATCACAACCCTACCCACAACCCTTTATATGCTCAAGCAACTGAAAGGGATTGTCCCATTCATGTTGATGACAGCGACATTTAGTAAAACAATGCTTGATGAATTAGCAGATGAACTGGATGCGGTGGTTGTACCTGAAGATGAAAAAGCAATGACTGAGATTTTAAAGATTCCATCGCAACAGAAGAACCGACGCTATCACACAACTGAAGACCGCTTATCTGCCGAATTAATTTTGAACAAGCATCAAGGGCGCACACTGGTTATCTGCAATACAGTTGCTCGCGCACAATATATTTATGAACAACTCAATCAGAACAAGACTGATGATGTGGACGTGATATTGTTACATAGTCGCTTTCTCAGCAAAGATCGCAAGTCCATTGAAGACCACATCCGTGAGTTATTTAAAGAAAAGAACAAAGATGGTAATTATATCGTGGTCTCCACACAAGCGATTGAAGTCGGGGTTGATATAACCAGTACGGTACTGCATACCGAGCTTGCTCCAGCCAATGCAATCATCCAAAGAGCTGGACGCTGTGCAAGATATACAGGTGAACATGGGGATGTCTATATTTATCGCTACGTCACCAATCCAAATCCCAAACCAGAAGATGAAACGGACGTACTCGACCTTATCGAAAAGGTACTGCCTTATCAAAGGCAGGAGGATGTTTTCCGTAAAACATGGGAACAATTTGAAATATACAGTGGCTCGGTCTTTGATTATCAAAAAGAGCTAGCTGTCGTGACCTATGCTCATGCCGATGTTGACCGATTACAAATGGGACAATTGAAAGCAGGGGAGTTCCCACATAGTAAAGAAATACAAGCGGTACAAGATACCAGTGACAAGTCACATGCGAAGGCGCTGATTCGGGATATTTTCCAGCTCAATGTCATTATCCATGCTGACCCTCCGCAGACATTCGGGCGTGAATTATTGGATATTGAGTCGATTAGTTTATACCCTTATACATTATTCGGTTATATTAATTATTGGCAAGATCAAAGTATGTTACATGATGATGTAGACTGGATAGTTAAGATAGTGGTTGAAAATCCAGATGAATCTGATAATCAAGCAAATGATGAAGAACGCTATCTTGTGAAGACGCTCAGTGATCTATCGGAAGCTATCGGAGCGGTGTTAGTGATTGTTCATCCAAATTATGCCAGCTATTCACCCATCGAGGGCTTTATCCCTAATCAAGGGGGTGGAGAGAGTATGCCATTAGCGCACAAAACACCTTCAGATAACAAGGATAAGAGACCCATTTATAAAGGTTATAAAAAGGAGACCTATGAGGAGCATATTCGCTTAGTTTATCAAGCATTTGAAGAGCAATGGGATGATGTGGCATGGGGCGCACAACAGATGGAGTGTAAATTTGGCTGGGAGCAGGGTAGTATCCGACATGTGGCAGAGTTAGCTGTTTTACTTCATGATGTCGGCAAGCTCAGTATCGGCTGGCAAACGTGGGCGCATCGCTATCAGCAAGCCTTATATGAGCATAGTGATAGTTCCGATAATCAACCTGACTCCAGTGAAGCCTATGCCCATACCGATTTTGACTATAGCGAGGAACAGCGTACGATTCAACGCAGTATCAAACCTCCTCGTCCGTGGCACGCTGTCGAAGGGGCATTGGCGGTAAGTGAAATGCTGGATGATCTATTCGGCGAATCACAACCTGACCTATTCCAAGCCGTCTATTCTGCAATCGCAAGACATCATGCGCCAACATCGGCAAGTCATGGTGGCTTTCGTTTGCACAAAGAAACGATACGGCATATTCAAGCAACTTTACCAGTACACCATCAAGATTTGGATTTAAGTTTGTTATTTGGGATTGATGAAACGATTGACAAAGGAGAAAAAGCAGACGAAGACCTTGCATTACCAGAGAATATAAAAGCCTTCCTCGTCTATTGTTTGTTAGTAAGGGCGTTACGTCGCGCTGACCAACAAGGGACACAACGAGGTAGTGAAGGGATTTAGTTCTATGACTAAACACACAGTATTGTATATCGACAAAACACAACAACCCTTTGCGGATAATATGCTGGCATTTGGATTGGCAGAATTTGTTGTCAACCTTTTAGCCAAGCAGGGGGTAGAGTCGCCTGATGTCACTCTGATTGACAGGGGTATCCATATCGTGTTGGAGCTATCACATGCACTCGATGCCGAAACGCTAGAGTCTGTCGGACAGGTCACACCAATAAAAGCAATTGCGACAGCCAAAACCAGTTTACCCGAAGCCCTTGCTACAATTAGTTATGAAGAGCAACGTGAAAAATCGAACTTGTACTTTCAGACACGGAACGACCCAGAGCCGAGTGAGAAACCCCTACATTGGGATGTGTTACGCGCCATCAATCCGCAAGCTTTACCGGGGTATAAC
>CAYGTY010000325.1:0-4153 GCA_964352825.1 uncultured Anaerolineaceae bacterium | reverse complement strand
GGTGATGGTGCAAAACCTGGACCTGTGCTGTAATCGATACCATCGGCGGTGAATGTAATATCCACCCGTTGACCACGCCCCCCAAATGGACGTTGTTGTTGACCATTCCAAAGCACATCGAGGGCTAGGGCATTACTGGCGGATAATGTGATTTCGCCAATGGCTGTATATTCTAATAAATCCCCAGGAGCAGCAATCCCGACGTACTGCTCAACGGCATCCACTCGAATTTGTATCCACGTACGCTGGTTGATTTGAATACTGGCTAATACACCCGAACCACTATATTGCGCGCGGTTGGATGGTGTTGCTGTGACAATGGTTGCTGTAAAGGTCGGTGATGGTGTAAAAGTGGTTGTCGGTGGTAAGTCTGCGATAAACCCGCGCTGGAGTGTCTCATCTAAGGTGACATCGCCACCTTCAGAATTAATCAACTCGACCGTTACAAAGACAATCAAGACAATTGCAGCTAACGAGACCACCAAAAGCGCAATCGTCTGTAAAAAATTACGACTACGATTAGCACGTAGCTGAGCAACATCAATTGCTGGTAGCGCAGGCGGGGTATCTGTTATACGACGTGGTGCAATCGGCTGTGATTGTTCTTTTTTATTGCGTCGATTTTTGCGACTTTTGGTACTTTGTTTGCCATATTTCGCAGAATCATACATCTGTAGAACACGGTCTTCTTCAAGCGAAAGGTAGCGTGCATAATTCCGCAAAAATCCACGTATTTGAATATCTGATGCGCCTGATAATGTAAAATCACCCATCTCGAAGGACTCAAGGATTGAATGACGGATGCGTAATGCTCGTACGGCATCATCCAATTCAAGTTCTTGTGATTCACGCGATTCGCGCAAATATTGTCCGAGTGAGTAAGTGTCCATCTGGTGTCAGACCTTCAATGAAATTAGCCCCGTATCGGCGGTTATAGTGTAACCAACGGGGCTAAAGGTAAGCTAGATTGATAAGCCAACGGCAATCCTATGATTACTCGTCGCTTGCTTCTTCTGTGCTTGCTTCAGTTACAACTGCATGAGTATCAGCTTGGTCAGGTGTGGGTTCAATTACAACGTCGGTTTCTGTATCAGCATCTTGAACACTATCTTCGACAACTTCTTCAACACCTTTTTCGAATGCTTTGATGGCTTTCTTGTAATCAAAACCATCTGCCATAATATCTTCGGCTGTGATTTTAAGACCTTTTTCACGAGCATCAAGGAAGTCCGAGAGTTGTTCTTCGGGAATGACTGTCACAATGAGTTCTGGTGAGATTTCGTTACCGAGGCGAACTGCAACGCGATGTGTACCCACTTCACGAAGACCGTTTTGGCTAATACGACGGCGGTTGAGGTCAACACTTGTTTGCGCATCAAGGGCATCAGCCATTTCTTGTGTAGTGACCGACCCGAAAAGTTTACCTGTGGAAGCTGCACGACGACCAAAAATCAATTCCACACCATCAATTTGGCGGGCAAGGTCGTTGAGCATATTGTCATATTGCGCACGACGTGCTTCTACATTTTTACGAATTGCTTCTGTTTCACGTAAAGCAGATGGTGTTGCTTTGACTGCTACTTTACGAGGGATTAAAAAGTTACGAGCGAAACCATCAGCGACTTTGACAACTTCACCAGCGACCCCGTGTTTGTATAGGTCTTGGAGTAAAATTACTTGCATGTTTATATCCTCATAATATCTTCTGGTGCACTCAATTTTTGTAGATTGAGAAATTTTTCCATTGACGAAACTCAAGTATTATAGCAATGTCAGCAATGATGCCAAGTGGCAATCCTGATTTCATGTCATGAAACTTGTATGAGGGTGATATATTCTGATGACAACTAAAGCATTAAACAACCGAGAAGTGATTGAAAAAGCCCTGATTGTGCTACTTGGTTTCCTTGCCAGTGGTCTACTGGGCTTTTTGCGGACGGGGGTATTGGCTGGTCAATTTGGTACAAGTTCGGCATTAGATACTTTTTATGCTGCCCAACGGATTCCCGAAATTATCTTCACTTTAGTAGCAGGCGGTGCGTTGGGGTCATCATTTATTCCGATTTATGCAAAATATCGTGAGCAAGACCCTGAACACGCATGGCAACTCGCAAGCTCGGTTATGACATTAGCCAGTATTGGTGCAGGATTATTGGGGATTTTTGTTTCTGTATTTGCGCCTCAGATCGTCAGCATCGTTCTATTACCAGGGCGGTCTGCTTTAGAGCAACAACTTACTGTCGATATGGTGCGCTTGATGATGGTCACACCCTTTATTTTTGCGATTAGTGGTTTGGTGATGGGGATATTACAGTCGCATTCCTCGTTTTTGTTGCCATCGATTGCGATTAGCATGAATAATATTGGGATTATGATTGGGGCTTTAATCATCGCGCCGATACTTGCACCGCATCCTGATGTCGGACAAATCGCAGAATCAAATGTGATGGGTTTGGCATATGGTGCAGTCTTGAGTGCTTTATTACACCTCGTTGTCCAGTTACCGGGATTACGTAAGATAAACGCACAGTTACGCCCAATGCTGGCATGGCAATTGCAAGGTGTGACCGAAGTCCTCAAATTAATGGGTCCGCGTGTTCTAGGGTTAGCCGTCGTACAGATCAACTTTTTGGTCAATATCAACCTCGCCAGTAATATGGTGGAAGGTAGCTTGGTTGCCTTAAATACTGCCTTTACGCTGATGTTCTTTGCGCTCGGTATCATTGGGCAAAGTGTGGGGTCAGCCGTGTTCCCGACACTTTCGGCATTATGGGCAGAGGGCGATTATGATGGCTTCAAAGATAGGCTTTCGCAAGCGATGCGGAATGTCTTATATTTATCGCTCCCTGCAACTGTTGTCTTTGTGATTTTGGGTGAACCGATAGTCAGTATTTTTGAGCGTGGCGAATGGACAGCCGAAAGTACACAAGCGGCAGCATGGGCATTGTCATTTTATGCAACAGGGATTGCTGGCTTTACTTTATTAGAGGTGCTATCACGGGCATTTTACGCGCTTGAGGATACATGGACACCTGTCATTATCGGTATTGGTGCGATGGTTAGTAATATTATCCTCAATTTGATATTCATTCAGTTTATCGGTGAAGCAGGCAACTTGGCGCGCGGTCCGTTTGCTGGTTTGGCCTTAGCCAATGCCTCGACAACTGTGATTGAATCGCTTATTTTATGGTGGTTATTACGGCGACGCTTCAGTAATTTGGGTACAATAGCAGGCATTAACGATAGTGCTATCATCCGTAGCCTGACAGGGACAGCGGTTGCATCGGTTTTAATGGGTGTCGGCTTATTTGCTGTTACCCAAGTGATGTCATCGGGTGGTTTAGTGGTTGCATTGTTTGGCGGTGTTGTCGGCGCTGTGATTTTCTTTGGATTTGGATATGGATTGAATTTAGGTGAAACACGCGCTTTGCTCAGTCCGATTGTGCGACGCGGATTACGAATCATTGGGAGATAAGATGAGCGAACAACTTAAAGATAAAGTAGTTGTCATCACAGGGGCTGGACGTGGGATTGGTCAAGGTCTAGCGATTGGCTTTGCAAAATATGGCGCAAAAGTGGTCTGCTCTGCTCGAACCCAAGCCCAACTCGACGAAACCGTATCCATGATTCAGTCTACTGGTGGTGAAGCGATTGCTGTTGTGGCGGATATGACCTCGGCTGATGATGTTCAAGCCATGTATGAAAAAACGCTCTCTGCCTATGGACAAGTCGATATTGTAATTGCCAATGCTGGCGGGAACTTCTCACAAGCCAGTGTTGAAGATAGTAATATTGACGAATGGGCATTTACGATACAAGTCAATTTGACGGGTGTTTACTACACAGCAAAATATGCGATTCCACATATGAAAGCAAATGGCGGACATATTATCGTGATGGGGTCGGGTTTGGGGCATCGTGTTGGGGATAGTACCCATTCAGCTTATAGTGCATCAAAAGCGGGTGCATGGATGTTGGTACGCTCACTGTCAAAAGAACTCAAACCTTATAACATTTGCGTCAACGAGTTGATTCCGGGCATGGTAGATACATCCATCACTTCAAATATACAACGTCCTGATGATTCACCCTTAAATCAAGAATGGGTCAAACAACCCAAAGATGTCGTGCCATTAGCTGTGTTTATCGCAAC
>CAYGTY010000324.1:0-4154 GCA_964352825.1 uncultured Anaerolineaceae bacterium | reverse complement strand
ACTGATAATCCACTCGTTGACGTACTTCTGCACAACCCATCCACGAATCCCGATTTGAATGGCACGGCGTTCAAGTTTGCCTAGCTTCAAGTTGCGCTCTGGATCCCATTGATGACGGACTTTGGATTTTTTCAAGGTCAATCGCCATTCATCCTCACTTCCATAGACGCGCGGATTATAACTTGTCTCAACCGACTCGCTTAAGATTTCACGGAAGCCGTCATGTGTCAGTTTGATTTTAAGGATGGCTTCTTGTCGGGTTTTGGTCGCATAGCCACTACGATAGAGCATCCACGCAAACGAGGGCTTAATCCATGTCATGCGCTCCATATTGAAGCCGACACCGAAAGTCCCTTTTTCGATTGCGTTATGGACAATGTGCGGTGCAAATGCTTGATAGACTATGATGCCTTCGTCGTCATAGTGTGCGTAAATCTGTCGTTCCATTTTGAATCCTAAGTTATATAAATCACAATCTATCATAATAAACCTTATGATATTTTAAAGGGTCAAAAAGGGTTATTGACATATTTCTTGCTATTTCTTTAATTTTCCATGAATCTGAATGGTTATATTAGCCTCCATAACCAGAAACGGGTTGATATGCTCGGAAATAATCGATGATGAATTGCTTTGGGTATGAATTCTCGTTCACAGTATCTGAAGAAAACTCATAGATATTCAGCATGAACTGCATGGGATAGTCTGGAGACTGGTTAACGGTTTTTAATTTTATGTTATCAATATAGAAATCAATGTATGTAGGTGTCCACTCAATTGCATAGATATGGAAATTACGTGCATCAATATTCAATTCATCATGGTAAAAAACATCTGTGAGTTTAGGGTCATTTAAGGGCTTGATACCATAGCGTACTTCGGAAGTATGTTCTTTTAATTGATCACCGAAAACCTCAAATATAGTGATCTCGCCAGATTCTTCTGGAATTTCTTCAAAGCCAATCATCCAAAGTGCAGCTAGGTTATTTTTTGATAAATCAACTTTCATACGAGTTTCAAAATAGCCATATTGGGGGGTGTATGTTTGTTGATTCGTCTGTGTTTCTCGCACTCGACAAGCTTCATTGAAACGGTGTTGCCCTATCTTGCTACCCACTTCTCCCGCAAATAACCCTGTCTGAATTGATGAACATTTCACGTCACCATCAAACTCTGGACACCATGGTTGTTGATCTTCATCAATTTGTAACACAAGGCAACTATCTTGAAATGAATATCGTGGAGCAGATTGTTCACGCGAACTCCAATGTGGTAGATAATAAGGAATCCATTTGTTTAGATCAATTTTATCCTCATTAAACGCGTCATGGAATTCGAGTATATAGCCACTCTTATCAATTGGATTAGGTGGAAAATCCTTATCCATATTTAATCTCCTGAGCTTTTGTGTTGTCCCTAGCAATAAACCGAGTTTAACATAACCTAGGCTTTATCATTTCTTTGAAAAATTAGTTTTGAATATGTCACAATATTTAGTGATAATTTTTTGATATATCGTATTTTATATTACAAAACAAGCATATTTAGATACGATAAATTTATCGTATAACACCTCAACCTTGCTTAGCAAATCATTGCCTTCTTTTCAGACAATTCTCATGAAGCCCTGATAAACTCTCACCATAAAATGAGTAACCCCGTATCATAAAATGGGAGAATGACAAATATGGAACTCAAAATTAATGGGCAGAGCTATGATGTGGAGCTACCCGAAAATGAAATGTTGTTATGGGCAATTCGGGATACGATTGGCTTGACAGGAACAAAATATGGGTGTGGGATTGGGATGTGTGGCTCGTGTACCGTGCATATTGATGGAGAAGCGACACGCTCTTGCATCACCCCTGCCAATACCGTTGTTGATAAAGAGATTACCACCATCGAAGGGTTGGTTGAGCTTGATGCCGATGGAAACGAAGTGCTTCATCCGATACAGCAAGCTTTTATTGATGAGCAAGTCCCCCAATGTAGCTGGTGTATGAGTGGGCAAATGATGCAAGCAGTTTCTTTTTTGAAAGAAAATCCAACTCCATCAGAAGACGAGATTACCGATGCGATGAATAACAATTATTGTCGCTGTGGTTGTTATGTCCGTATTAAATCAGCAGTCGCCAAAGCCGCTGATATGATGGAGGACGCAAGCTAATGACAGACAGTCCACAAGTAAACGAAACGTCAAATACAGAAGAAGCACAATCCCGTCCTCGCTTGACCCGTCGTGGCTTTTTGAAAGTTCTCGGTATTGGTGCAGGTGGTCTGGCAATTGGCGCAGTCGTTGGTGGTCCGACAATTGTGCGTGAAGGTCGTTTGGCAATTAACCAAGCCTTTTTAAATGGTGCCTTACCAACTCCAGCAGGTCCAGAGTCTCCATTTATGTGGTTTGAGATTGCACCTGACAACAGCGCGACACTCTATATGCCCAAGATTGAAATGGGTCAAGGTATCCACACCACATTGGCACAAATTGCTGCCGAAGAATTAGAACTCGATTGGGAAACCGTCAAAGTTAAGACACCTGATACAGAGTCGGAATTTAACCCTGAGCTTGTGTTTACTTTTGGGAGTACCTCAACTATTGCACTCTATGAACCGACGCGGCAGATTGCGGCAACCATGTGTAAGATGCTGATGAACGAAGCGGCTGTTCAACTGGGCGTGGGTGTTGATGAACTACAAGCTGAAAACAGTGTGATTAGCCTCAAGAATGATAGTAGCCAATCCAAGACTTATGGCGAAATCATCGCAGACCAATCAGGCGAATGGGTGATTCCAGAAGAAGTCGCACTCAAATCCAATGCCGACTTTAAATATATCGGTCAGCCCTTAAAACGTGTTGACTTTTACGACAAGCTGACAGGTAAAGCGATTTATGGCTACGATGCAAAAATGCCAAATATGCTCTATGGCGCAATCGCACGTCCACCACGCATTGGCGCAACATTAAAATCAGCGAATGTCGGTACAGCCGATGAACAACCGGGAGTTGTTGAAGTTGTGATACTGGATAATTTTGCAGGGATCGTCGCTGAACATCGCTCACAGGCTTATGCTGCACTGGAATTTCTCGAATTGGAATGGGAAGGTGGTACAACCCTCAGCCAACAAGACATCCTCGATATTGTGACGGTACAAGATGAAGGCGGCACTCTGATCCAACGTGATGGCAATGTCGATGGCAACATCAACAATGGCACACAAATCACAGCAGAATATCGGACAGCGATGGCAGTCCATGCTCACCTTGAACCCCAAGGCGCGTTGGCATTGGTCGATGGCGATAAAGTAACTGTACAAGTCGCCACACAACATCCCGGATTAACCAAGACCGCAATTGCCGAAGCATTAGGTGTCGAAGCCGATACCGTGCATGTTATCCCAACCTATCTGGGGGGTGGCTTTGGACGTAAGCTGGGTGCAGATGTCGGTGTCGAAGCCGCTTATCTATCGCGCGCAGTCGGTCTTCCTGTTCATGTTGGCTGGACTCGTCCCGAAGATATGCGTTATGGTCAATTCCGCCCACCCGTGCATAATGTTCTCAAAGCATCCATCGAAAATGGTGAAGTGGTTGCGGTTGAACATCAATTAGCCAGTGGTGATGTTTTCTTCTTCATTGGGTCAGAAGATGGTCCGAGCTTCTTTGAAACGGTTCTTGGAGCAGACCCATTAGCCGCCTTTGGCTCACAACTGGTCTATAATTTCCCCAATCGTCAAGTGATTTATCATCGCACAAAAATCCCTGTACCAACTGCTTTCTGGCGTGGTCTGGGAACATTCCCGAACACATTTGCTGTTGAAGCCTTCATGGATGAATTGGCATATGCCACCGAAACTGACCCGATGGACTTCCGCTTGAAGCATGTTGCAGACGGTGAACTCGGTGAGCGTATGAAAGCTGTATTGGAACGCGTTGGTGAATTATCCGATTGGTATGGTGAACCCACAGAGGGACGCGGTAAAGGTCTGGCATTCTCTTATGATCGTGGGACAGTTAGTGCGCTTGTGGTGGAATGTTCAATTGAAGACGGAACTGTACGGACTCATCAAGCGTGGTGTGTGGCTGACCCTGGATTAGTGGTTAATCCTGATGGTGCAAGAGCGCAAGTACAGGGAACAATCGTGATGGCGCTTAGCTC
>CAYGTY010000323.1:0-4171 GCA_964352825.1 uncultured Anaerolineaceae bacterium | reverse complement strand
ATATATATAGACCAAGATGAACATTAAAAAGTGAGAGGAATCATGCCCAATCCCGTACCACCCAGCCAACCCACCATGCCAAACCCAGCACTTCAACCACGCGGACAAGCGACCCGTCATAATCAACCGACAGTCCGTCAAGCGATACCTGTACCCAAAAGACCTGCCACACAAGCACCACCAGCACGACCCCAACAGTATGCACCTGCACCGCTACAATTAGCACACCAGCTACCTAAGAAAAAGAAATCTTATCGCGGAATGTGGATTTTGGGATTTGTTGTCATGAGTATGGTGATGATGTGTGTGGGAACAGTCATGATGGGTATGGTGATGATTTATGGCAGTGGCATTTTGCCGAGTGTGACCGTATCAGATGTGGCATTAGGGGGGCTATCTGAGGCTGAGGCAGTATCGGTTCTGCAAAAGAATTGGGATAGCATCATCTTACGTGAAAATGAACGTACATGGGACATCAATCCAGCGACATTGGGGATTACATTAGATGCCAACGCAACCGCCAAACGTGCTTATGCAATGGGGCGTACAACAGGCAATCCACTATCCGCGATTATCGGGAGAGTCTCCATCAGCCCAGTGATTACTCTTAATAAAGAGGTCGCTTTAACCGAGATGAGCCGCATCGCTGAGACTGTAAATATCGAACCGATTGATGCCAGCGTCGGCTTTGAAAATGGGCAAGTGGTCGCGATTCCACCTCAAAACGGTAAATCTATTGATATACAAGCCACTGTCGACCACTTCACACAAGAGATACAATCCAATATCAATCAGGGTGAAATCAAATTAGTCATGGTCGATATAGCTCCCACACTCAATGATGTATCAGGAATTGTCGCCCAAGCCCAAGCGCTCTTATCCAACCCACTCGATATTCGCGTCTACGACCCCGTGACAGGTGATTCGGTCTATTGGTCAGTGATGCCCAATGAATGGGGACAATGGCTGAGTGTATCATCAGACTCCAATAGTGCAATCGGTCTCGCACTCGATGCCAACCAAGATGCCGTCCGTGCCTATCTAACGAATCAAGCCAATTCAGTTTTAGATAGCACCCGTACATTGGATATTGAAGCAGGCGTAAATAATGTTGTTCAGTCTATCCGACAAGGCACACCCGAGCGTGGTTTTGTCCAAGTCAAACATCAAGAACGTATCCATACCGTACAATCAGGCGAAACAATTACCAGTATCGCTTGGGATTATGGCGTGCCTTATCTCTATATCCAAAATCTCAATAATGGGATTGATAGTGTGTCTGTTGGACAGCAAATTCGGATTCCACCAGCTGATATCTTCCTGACGGATAATGTAAATCCAGCTAAGCGCATCGTTGTTAACATCAGTGGGCAAACTGTCAAAGTCTATGAAAATGACCAACTTAAATGGGATTGGGTTGCGAGTACAGGCATCCCAGATAGTCCAACATGGACAGGTGTCTATCAAATTCAATCGCATATCGATAATGCTTATGCCGCCAATTGGAACTTGAATATGCCGAACTTCATGGGAGTCTATCAACCTGTCCCCGGTGCAGACTTCACTAATGGTTTTCATGGTTTCCCTACACGCAATGGCGGACAACTCTTATGGGAAAATAGCCTCGGGCGTAAAGTGACTTATGGTTGTATCCTATTACATGATACCAATATGCAACAACTTTACTCGTGGGCAGAGACAGGCGTGGTGGTCGAGATTCAGGCTTAGTTACCTGAATTAATCAATATGGGGCATGGCAACAATCACAGATTCAACTGCCAGGTCAACAATATAAGGCACAATATCATGGCGATAGAAACTCGAATATGCGAGAAATTCATCGCCACACATCTGACCTCGATAAACACGATTAATCTTCTGTACAACCTCATTGACATATAGATAAGGAATATTTGATGATTTGGCGACAACAAGGTGGGTAAATTCATCCTGTATTGTTAATATAATAATCCGATCACAGGTTTTGCGAAGGTAACGTGCGATACATAACATCTCCCCAACAGACTTGACATCAACTTCTGTATAAAGCAAGTGCACATTCTTATTAGGATATAACTTCACCATACTACGTTTAACAATCGCTTCTGCTTCTTGAACCAGAGGGAGATTACAACTATCAGAAAATAATATATCTTTCATATCTACTTTATCCTAATAAGTACCAATAATTTGCATTGAGGGTTTATGAGTTAAATCACTACAATATATTGCAATAAAACACCAAACATAAATAAAATCACACATCTTCTTATTTTCACATATAATATTGGCAATGGAGTTGAATTCGGAAATAAAACGGAAAATCTTATATGTTTTTCAAAAGTCACCTACGTTTGAGCGAGTTAGATGACCCGAAGAAATTTATTAAAAAGACCTTACAACTCTTTGCAAACTTCGATCAACCGCAGAAGCAATGGCTAGATATATACTTACTAGCTAGTAAACAACATGACTATCCACATCAGGCATTTGATGAATTAGAGCAACTTATCAAAGAAATCATTCTATTGAATCTCGAAAGATCGCGGTCAAAGGTTCGCATTACCTCACCAACCGTAAAAACAAATCATGTTGGCTATAAAGATGCTTATGCTGATGAACAATACCGTGATGAGAGAATGCGTTTAGAGATAAAGGGAAAACAAAGTTCTAAATATACAGAGCTAAAAAAATGGAGTGTTCTGTATCATAATTATTTCGTCGTCCATAATTTGAATATTCAAGAGTTTGAAGAAGCATGTGGTGTTTCCGATAGGAATATCCGCAATCATATAACCGCGGGTATTCAGTCTTTAACACAACAACTTATCAGTATTGAAGATGATCGATATATACGGGCAAATGTACAACAAGTCTTAAAGCCTCATACACTCATAGAACAGACAGCCGAAAGTCTCATTAGCTTGGCACAAAATTCGCGGAGCTTAGATGGCGAAGCGCTTGCCTTAAAACGATGTGATGACGCACTCCAATATGCCTTTGACCATCAACTCCCTGTCCAGTATATAAAGGCGGTTGCTATTAAAGCCTTTGTCTTATTACAAGAGGGGCGACAAGGTGTTATTGCTGCATCTGCCTTACTAGAGGAAGCAGAATATAAACCCCTTATAAAATATTTACCTGATTCACCCAAGCGTTATTGGGTCATGGCAAAGATATATTCTATGAAAGCCCATGTTAAAAGACGGCAGAGTAATCTTGATGAAGCGCGCTCACTGATTACAACAAGTATCGAGTGGTTGACCAAATTACATGATGCAGACCCTGCATTATCAAGCAGTGTTTATACCATCCAAGCGGTTATGAATTGGGCGAGTGGATATTATGATGAGGCGATTTCAAGTATTCAAGGTGTTCTCAAGCGTCAACCTGAGACGACTTATGCCTCGCGTGAGTTACTGGGATTGTCCTATTGGAGTATGTGTGAATACGATAAAGCCGAACATCATTTCCAGTTAACAATGGAAGAATCTGAAGCCCGTCATGACCGCTGGCATCTCGCCTGTGCGTCAGGTAACCTCGGCTTAGTCTACTTATCAAAAGGTATGCTCCAACATAGTCAAACTCATATCGAATATCACCGCAATCTAGCCGAAGAGCTTGGGAGTTGGAAAGAACACAAACGTGCAACAGCAAATTTAGGAGTCGTCTATTTGTATCAAGGCAAAAATGACCTAGCAATCTCCATGCTTGAGCAGTCTAAAACAACTTATGATAATATGTCTGCCCCAGAATCTCAGGTTAATATTTATGCAAATTTAAGCCAAGCCTATACGATAGTTGGACATCATGAAAAAGCCTTAGAACTGGCGCAACAATCAAAATCCATCGCCGATTCAATTCTGGGTGCATATCCACCTCAGATACTAGCATTGCGTTGTTTAGGGGAATGTGAATTACTAGATAGAGATGAGCGAATTCGCTATCTTCAATTGGCGTTACCACTCTGTCAAAATTATCGTTCTTACGACAAAGCTGCGATTATGCTGAGCTTAGCTTATTTATCCACAGCAGAACATGAACCCAGAACATTGGTCAAGGATGCCTCAATCATGCTAAAGCAAATTGGGGCGCATCGTTGGTTAAATATTATCGGTGACGGGTACCCGCATTTGCTGTTGTTGGCTTAAAATAAAGAAAAGCAATCCAA
>CAYGTY010000322.1:0-4230 GCA_964352825.1 uncultured Anaerolineaceae bacterium | reverse complement strand
ATTCCCGTCATGTCTTGTTAACATTTTTATGTTAGGCTATGCCAAATTCAGGAATGTGTACGAGGCAATAATATGCAAAAGTGGATTACAGTTATTTTATTTGGACTCTTATCAACATGGGTCTTATCAGCACAATCAGACGACGCGAGCTTGATTCTGGAGCATGAGGGCGGCGTTGTCACAGCTTCATGGAATATGAACGAGAGCCAGATTTTGACGGCATCAGAAGATGGTTTAGCGCAGGTTTGGTCAGCTACAGATGGCGAGCTTTTATTAGCAATCGACCATAAGGGAAATCCACTCACTCACGCAAGGTGGGATAGCACAGGCAAACGCATTATTTCTGCTGACGAAAGCGGATTGGTGCAAGTCAATGATGTAGAAACGGGGGACACGCTTCAATCATGGCAAATCGAAGGAATGCCCCTCGCATTAGAATTAAACAATGATGAAACACAAGTTTTTGTATTTACGTCAGCAGGAAACGGTATTATCTGGTCACTTGATGAAGGCGACGAAATTTTAGCAGTTTCTCGCTCAGGCAAAATCAGGGGTGCTGACTGGAGTGCTGATGAAAGTCAAGTTCGCGCATGGTCAGAAGATGGGCGCATTGTTGTATGGGATGTCACAACAGGTGATACTATCGCGACATATTCCCTGCCTCATCGTGGGATGTTGCTTGGCTTAGAGTTTAATTCCGATGATAGTCGTGTATTAGCCTGGTATACCGATGGCAATGTTTTTGCTTTTGAAAGCGATGGTGTAACGGTTAATGGACGGGCTATCAGTAGTGCCAGACACAATAGTTTTGTCCAACGGGCAATTTGGTCAGATGATGAATCCTCTTATATGTCGTGGGCAGGCGATGACACGGTAAATATCTGGGAAACCGAAACTGGAAAATCACAACAAGTCCTACGCCACGAAGATTGGGTCATCGGCGCAGAGTGGAATATGAATGAATCGCGGATTTTGTCGTGGTCACATATTTATGTGAATGTCTGGAACAAGATTATTCGCCAAGATAGCTTCCGTCATGATAATCTTGTGCGTGGCGCAATCTGGAATAGCGATGCGACCCAAGTTCTTTCATGGTCGTGGGATGGGACAGCCCGTGTTTGGGACTTGGAATAACAACTAAGTCCAATCACTGACTCTGACACAAATTCAGGGTATAATACGGGGCAGATCTTTTTTTGCATACAATACAAGGCGAGCCTGCAATGAGTAATGCACCTGCACCCGAAATAGGATTAGAACAATTTAGTGAAATTGCGCGCGCTATCGAAAATGAAGTCGCGAAAGTCATTGTTGGGCAGACCGAAGTTGTCCGCAGTGTCATCATCTGTGTACTAGCTGGGCGACATGCTTTGCTCGAAGGTGTCCCTGGGCTTGGTAAAACAATGTTGATTAAGACATTATCCGATGTCCTTGATCTCCAGTTTTCGCGGATTCAGTTTACGCCAGATTTGATGCCTGCTGATATTGTCGGGACAGATATTTTGGAAGAAACGGAAGATGGGCGACGCGAGTTCCGCTTTCAACAAGGACCTATCTTCACCAATTTGCTACTCGCAGATGAAATCAACCGCGCAACCCCCAAGACACAATCGGCGATGCTCGAAGCCATGCAAGAGAAAACGGTCACGGTGGCTGGGCGACGTTATGAACTCGATACCCCATTTTTCGTCTTAGCGACACAAAACCCACTCGAAATGGAAGGAACATATCCACTACCTGAAGCACAACTTGACCGTTTCTTCTTCAAAGTAGATGTTAAATTCCCGAGTGTGACTGAATTGGTCACGATTCTTGAGCGTACAACAGGGGTCGATACACCGACTGCCAATACAGTGGCTGACGGTAAACAGGTGATTGGCATGGGGCAACTAGCACTTAGTACACCGATTCCTTCCCATGTGAGTGAATATGTAGCACGGGTGATTGTCGCAACCCACCCCGATAGTGAACAATCGACACAAATGATACAAGACTTTGCACGTTATGGGGCAAGTCCGCGTGGAGCGCAGGCTCTGATTCTTGGGGCAAAAATCCACGCTCTATTAGAAGGTCGCTTTAATGTCTCCTTTGATGATGTCCAAGCAGTTGCACCATCGGCTTTACGTCACCGCATCCTGCTGAACTTTGAGGGACAAGCTGAGGGACTCACAACCGATGACCTCGTCGCAGATATTCTGAAAGCGATCCCCAAGAAAACCAGTTAAAAATCTAATATAAAGACTTGGCTCGATATTTTGAGTCAATCGTAGGGGAGGGTTTGCAAACAACCCTTGCCCTACATATATACAATCAAGTCATTTACCAAAATCTGTACAATCATCCGCCCCTAATTGCCAAAATAACTATCAAAACCTCAATAACCAGTAAATGATAGCTTTTCTTATCGAAACTATGCTTAAATTCATACCAGCTTATAACCGCACACATGTTCTAAATGTGTTATGGTAATACTGTTTGATTCTTGTAATATCAGTAGAAAGCAAAAGTTTATGCCATATCGTGACAATCGAACCCGCGAGGTACACCGATTTATTTGTCGGTTTGCCTATGAAAAGGGGTTTACACCGACCCTCAATGAGATTGCTGAGCATGAGGGGTTTAAGTCCAATGGTGGGGTTTTGCGCCATTTGGATAAGTTAGAACGCTGGGGATGGATAGAACGGCATCATGGTCATGCGCGTACCATTCATATTTTGAAGATGTGTAATGATTGTTTGATTCAGATTAGCGAAGATATCCCGTGCCCTTCTCCCCCACTTTCTCGGCAGCGATAACCACGCGCGACTGAGGTAAGACATAGAGTTGATACAATTCTCCCGTCCCGAATTGTTCCAACAATGAAGCATCTAATAATTTATAATTCTTTGTTTCGACCCGTAAACTACTATAGAGTGGGTGAGTTCGCATTGCATAACGGCTAGTGCGCCCTTTGACGATCCTGACGGCGCGGGCTTCTTCATCAAATACCAAATTGTGAACAAAGCTGTTGAAGTCGGTTATCATATAGACCATTCCCCCAACAACCGCTAACTCTAATACCATCGCCAATGGCAAAATCAGCACCCTGATAAATACCAATATCACAATCACAATCGTGATAATCAAAGCGGTTGCAACTGCCTTGGTAATAATATCGCTCATTCGCAATTGATATTCGTCAACCACCTCTTGCAAATCACTGATTTGGTTTTGACTCATTAAACCCAGACGATTTTGCTTGAGGTCTGCTTCGTCTGCATTGATGATTTGTCGGGTTGCAAGTGGTTGCGCCATAATTTCATCCTAAATTTTGATTTTATCAAGGATACCTTATCTAGCTTAATATCAGATTATATCTTGTTTTGGGATGTTTTACTTGTACCCCCGCATAGAACGAGTGCATTTCAATATTTTGGCATGGTGAATTGTTCACAAGCCTAATAGAAGGTGTGGAGGAATGGAGTCGCGGATAAAAATACAAAATCTCACACCACATCCCCAGCCCTTTGAAGAAGGGAGTAAAAGTCTCCCTTTATGAAATAGGGGGAGATTTAGAGGGGGTGTTGAAATAGTCTAGAAATAGGAGGATTCGTTATATACACCGTTTAGTCCAGAGCTACCAATGGATAGGTGAACAGTTATTAAATCTGAAATTATTGGAATCTAACCTTTTGCTTAACCCAAGCTCTTTCTTGTGCTACACTTTGTAGCGATTATGATGATATAAACCTTATATTGGAATTGTTTAACGAAATCAGCTTATGAAACCCATCTATTGTCTATGTTTTTTATTGTTATTTGCCATAACCGCCTGTGACGCAAATAATCAAAGTGCTTTGCCAACGCGCGCCCAATTGCCCACTGTTGCAAGTGCTGCTGGTGCTCAACAAGTGACGGTTGCACCACCCAATGATGTCGAGACTGTCGGCTTGTTAGATTATTGGGTCACGGAAACCAGCTTACTGTCACCTTCCAAAGAGCGTGATATTTGGCGATTTGTCGGAACGCGCGGTGACCTGATTACCTTACGAGTAATTGGCTATAACATCCTTCCCTCCATGACATTACAAGACCCAAATGGCTTAGTCATCATGGAAGGTACAAATTTCCAAGCAGAAATTGAAGTTGATGGTGTTTATGTGGTTGAAGTCACACTCGACCAAGCAGGCGACGGCAGTTATGACATTGGCTTAGGTTATGCCGATAGACCCAACCCCAATAACTACACCC
>CAYGTY010000321.1:0-4274 GCA_964352825.1 uncultured Anaerolineaceae bacterium | reverse complement strand
GTTATGGCATTAATCTTCCCCTTATTACGCTGGGCGGTACTCGCGCGTGAAGTTCGCGGTAAGGTGTTATCTTTACGACAGACCGACTTTATCCTTGCTGCAAAAGAACAAGGGGCATCGGATTTTCGGATTATCTCGCGTCACTTATTCCCGAATACACTCAGTCATGTGATTGTGATTTTGTCCTTGCTGATACCTGACATCATCTTAGCTGAAGCCTTCTTGAGCTTCCTCGGTATCGGTATCCAAGAACCACTGACGAGTTGGGGCTTCTTGATGCGGAATGCACAGAACCTCGAAACCTTAGGACAAAATACGTGGATTCTCACACCTGTTGCTTTCATTATTGTGGCAGTGCTGGGCTTAAACTTCTTGGGTGATGGCTTGCGCGATGCAGCAGACCCTTATTCCAACCTGTAAAAGAGAGTGATTGATAGATGGCTAATCCAAAGAACGATAATTTAATTCTCAAAGTAGATAATCTCAAAATGCACTTTCCACTTCGTCGAGGCTTGATGCAAAAAGTGGTTGGAACAATTAAAGCCGTTGATGGTATTTCATTTGAGCTTAAAGAAAATGAAGTGATGGGGCTGGTGGGTGAAAGTGGTTGCGGTAAAACCACTGTCGGGCGTGCATTGCTCCGTTTATATGACCCCACCGACGGTGAAGTTATGTTTCATAAAGAAGATGGCGATTGGGTTGATGTTGCAAAAGTCAATAATCGCGAGATGAAAGAACTCCGTAAAGAGATGCGGATGATTTTCCAAGACCCCTTCAGTTCACTCAATCCTCGCTTGACGGTCAAAGACATCATCGCTGAGCCACTTGTGATTCATGGCGCGGCATCAGGGCAGGCGTTACAAGATCGCGTGGCTGAATTGATGTCGGCAGTGGGTTTAAATCCTGATTATATGGGGCGTTATCCTCATGAATTTTCAGGTGGTCAACGTCAGCGGATTGGTGTTGCACGGACACTCGCACTTAATCCACGCTTGATTGTGGCGGATGAACCTGTCTCGGCATTGGATGTATCGGTACAAGCACAGGTTTTGAACTTATTGCAGAACTTGAAAGAAGATATGGGTCTGACCTTTATCTTTATCTCTCATGATTTATCGGTTGTGGAACATATCTGCGATAAAATTGCCGTGATGTATGTTGGGAATATCGTTGAACTTGCGCCTACAGAAGAATTGCTACGAAATCCTAAACATCCATATACAGAAGCACTTGTATCGGCTGTTCCATCAGCAGACCCTCTCATGAAGATGGATCGTATCATCTTAGAAGGGGATGTTCCCAGTCCAGCAAATCCACCCTCAGGCTGTGTCTTTCATCCGCGTTGCCGTTATGCGAAGGACATTTGTAAACAAGAAAAACCACCACTGGTCGAAGTCGCACCTGACCACATGGCACGCTGTCACTTCGCCAATGAATTAGATTTACAAGGAGTTGCATATGCCAAAGACGCAGAAGCCTAATGAAGATGGGCGTTTATTCGCCATTTTAGCCTATATCTTACCTGTTATCGGTGGCATCATTGGACTGGCTGTCAACCGTGAAAATTCCTTGACGCGTGTTCATGCCCAACAGAGTATTGGCGCTGTCTTGACCATGATTGCTGGATTTATCATATGGGGTATTGCCGCTTATGCTGTTACGATTATCCCTGCGAATCGCGATATTGTTGTAGTACTCACAGCCATCATGACAGGGCTTGGATTCCTCGCATTCCTGTATTATCTCGCGCAATTGCCTGCTGATGATAAAGCTAGAGCAGGTGGCATCCGTAAGCTGATATGGGTTGTCATTGTTTATGGTGTTGTGGGTGGCATTGTTATTTTGAGCCAAAGTAACCCTGACTTAGTTGCATTTGCCGTTCCTGTAATTGAGTTATTAAGCCCTGTCAGTGAGTTGTTTATGCCTGTTGTATTGTTAGTTACCGTAATTATCCTCGGTGGGCGCATCATTCCGCCGATGCTGAGGCTACTTCTCATTTTGACGATTATCATCAATATGTTGACATGGATGCCTCTCGCAGGACCTGTTATTGCAGTTGCGCTCTATGGTTTGGTCATCGCTTTGATTATCTTCCTGATGGTCACTTGGGGTTTTGGGTTGCTTCGGGCAGCACAAGGTAAAGAACAGACAATTCCGATTGCGAATCAGATTACATCACGGATATTCAGTGATGCAGAGAAGTTGAAAGCTGCACCTGTTCGGGCATAATAACCACACCCTAAATCCCTCCCCAATTGATTAAGGAGGGACTTTTTGCATTCTTCTCAATACTTTGAGGAAGATTTGTGGGTATTTCTACTTCTTCACATCAGCTTGGCTATCTGTCTTGTGTTTGACCTCATCACCAGAGCCACCCACAAGAATATCGAAATCCATTCCCTTATCGGCTTGTTGCACATGATCCATAAATAGACGGACATAACCACGTTCACTATGACCCACAGGTGCTTGCCACGCTTGACGACGACGGTCTAATTCTTCGTCGGATACATCCACAAATAACTTACGATTGGGGACATCGAGTTCAATCATATCGCCATCTTGAACGAGTGCGAGTGTGCCGCCTACAAAGGCTTCAGGTGCAATATGTAAAACGACTGTACCATAGGCTGTACCACTCATACGTGCATCTGATAGACGCAACATATCGCTAATACCCTTGTCGAGTAATTTCTTAGGGATGCTCATATTACCCACTTCGGGCATCCCCGGAAATCCTTTAGGACCTACATTCTGCATGACCAATACAGAGTTTTCATCAATATCGAGATCATCGTCATCGACACGCGCATGAAAGTCTTCTAATGAGCTAAACACAACCGCTTTTCCACGATGTTGTAATAGGCTGGCTGTGGCGGCTGAAGGTTTAATGACTGCGCCATCAGGACATAGATTCCCTCGTAAGACAGCAATTCCAGCATTCTCTTGCAGTGGGTTATCCATCGGTCTGATAACATCTTCGTTATAAGAGACTGCGCCCTCTGTATTTTCGGCATGGGATTGTCCCATAACAGTCAGAGCATCCATATGCAGAACATCTTTCATATTTTGGATAACAACAGGTACACCGCCTGCATAATAAAATTCTTCCATGAGATACTCACCTGATGGTTTTAGGTTGACCAAGAGGGGGAGGTGACTGCCTAAAGTATCAAAGTCATCAAGGTTGAGTTCAACACCAATCCGCCCAGCAATTGCTAACAGATGCAGAATAACATTTGTCGAACCGCCAATTGCAGCATTAACCATAATCGCATTTTCAAAGGCTTCCCGTGTAAGAATCTTAGAGAGTTTCAGGTCTTCGCGTACCATCTCAACAATCCGATTCCCTGTAAAGTGGCTCATGCGTCGCCGTCTAGCATCAGGTGCAGGGATTGCCGCGCCCCCTGGGAGCATCAAACCAAGCGCTTCGACTACCGAAGACATACTGGATGCTGTTCCCATTGTGGTACAGTGTCCTTCACTACGAGACATGCACGTTTCAGCTTCGATATAATCCTCATTACTCATCCGCCCCGCGCGCCAATCATCGGTGAATCGCCATTTGTCCGTACCTGCGCCGATGTCACGTCCTTGAAATTTACCGTTGAGCATGGGACCACCTGTGATGACAATGGTCGGTAAATCAACACTACACGCCCCCATAATTGCAGCAGGGGTCGTTTTATCACAACCTGTCAGCAATACAATGCCATCCAGTGGATTCGCACGAATCGATTCTTCAACATCCATACTCATCAAATTTCGATAAAGCATTGTTGTCGGGCGCATCAATGTTTCACCCAGTGACATAACAGGAAACTCTAATGGAAATCCACCAGCCTCAATGACACCGCGTTTGACTTGTTCAGCTAATATGCGTAAATGAGCATTACAGGGGGTGAGTTCTGACCATGTGTTGCAAATCCCAATCACAGGACGACCATCAAACATTTGTTGTGGTGTACCCTGATTTTTCATCCGACTGCGCGACTTAAACCCAGCAGGTCCATCTCGTAAAAACCATCTATGACTACGTAAGGGTTTCATATGATTGCTCCTCAAATAAATCATTATTTTCTATAAGTGTCATATCGTTAGAGTATAACCTTGATACTATTGATTCTTCAAAAATCAAACATTATGAAAACAATACAACATACATAACATGAATTCTCATATTTTTTAGTATAGATTTTATAATAATGGGGTAGTTATTTAATATTTAGATGTTTAATATATGACGAATCAAGAACTCTGCGGTATGGTAGTGA
>CAYGTY010000320.1:0-4308 GCA_964352825.1 uncultured Anaerolineaceae bacterium | reverse complement strand
ACATGTATCAGCAAGCCCTTGCCCTTAAACGTGCGATTGGTGACCGCAATGGGGTAGCAACTGACCTTTATAATTTGGGTCTGCTCTATAATGATTTGAAGCAGTTTGAGGACGCTCTGCCGTTGCTGGAGGAATCGCTGGACTTGGTTAAAGCGATGGGACTAACTCATAGAATCGAAAATCGTGAACGCCAAATTGAAATTGCAAAAGAGGGGTTGTCGGGTGGTGGTGGGTAACTAACCCCATCCCCAGCCGTACGTAGACATGACGGCTTCCCCTTCCCCAAAGCATTGAGGAAGGGGGTTTATACGAACATCCCGTAAATATTGGGTAGGGACGTGCATCCGTGCGTCCGACAATCGATAAAATTAACGGGTATGGGGCTGATGTTGAATCCAACCCCTATTGTTTTTTCGATTCTTTATGAGTCTATGGTCGGTGGTGTGATGTCGCGTTCTAAGGCAATGCTCTCACTGAGCTCATCGCCTGCTTCAAGTACCTCAATCGGCACAAGATAGGTCACCGTGTCAATAAAGCATAAGGCTTCTTCACCTTCACGACAGTAATAGAGTGTCAAATCTGCACTCAGTTCACCTTCACCGATGGATAACTCTAGTGGAACAGCAATGCTGGTTGTATCAACGGTCACGGTTAATGCGTTTTCGTCTGATGTTGCGCCGACCTGTATCGCATCCGATGTCGAGCTTAAGGTCAAACGGCTATCAATCAAGTCATTGATTTTGAAATCTTCGGGTAAATTGATGGTCAGGCTGAGTTCGGTTTCGCCTTCCCCTAAAGATAGCGCATCAACCGTAATCAGCATATCATCGGCTGTGTTTCCGCCCAAAATCGTCAGCGTGTCAGGGTCAATCACCAGTGCATCAGGGTTACTAAATTCGAGGGTGTCGACAATTTCAGTGTCAAGGTCAATTACACGAATCACATGATTGTTGGTATCGGCGATATAGAGCTTACCATCCGCATAGGTCAGTCCGCCCGGTTCATCAAACTCCGCCACATCCACACCGCCATCTGTATATCCACCTAAGTCGCCCAAACCATACACAGTCTGAATCGCGGTTTCGCCAGCAGGAATCACTTTGATACGGCTATTATAGGTATCCGCAATATATAAATCTCCATTGGGGACACCCTGTACACCGAGCGCATGTTGCAAGCGGTTTTCACCGAGTTCGCCATCAACATCTCCAAAGTCGAATAAGTTATTTTCGGTTGTCCCAGCAACGACTGTCACGAGATTATTCTCAAAGTCGGCAAGGCGGATTGTGCTGGATTCACTATCGGCGAAGTAGAGTTTGCCATCACCCGCATAAAAGAGTCCGCTGGGTTGTGCCAATTCACTATCAGCTAAGCTAACATCATTCAAGTTGGCTTCACGTCCATTGCCCACAGAGGGGTAGAGCAAATGGGTATCAGGCTCATAGATAAAAAGTTGGTGTGTGCCTGCCATCGCGATATGGAGCAAGCCATTACTATCTAGCTCAACATCCCATGGGCTGCGAATCGCAAAGTCGAGCGGTTCAGACACTGTCCGACCAAACTGCAACCCGCCACGTCCCATTTCGCCATTCCCGACAATCGTTTCGACTGTGCGATCAGCAAGGTTCGCCACCCGAATGGCATGATTATTGACATCCGCGATATAGAGCAAATCGCCATCGAGTGCCATGCCCTGTGGTTTATCAAATGTCGCCTCTTCAAACGCGCCACCATCAAATCCGCGCACCGATGAACCAATCATATCAGTGATGGTATTGGTCTCCAAATCCACAATCACAATGCGGTTATGGTTGCTATCCGCGATGAATAGACGTTGGGTGCTTTCGTCTGCCAGCACTTTCCCTGGGAATAAGAGGGGGGTGCCGGGATCACCTGCGCCTTCCAGTGTAATATCGAGTGGGGTACGGTCAATGATGCTATCATCTAAGCCATCATAATATTCGACCATGCCTGACAGATAAGCATCAAATGCTTCAAATGGGATTTCTCCTGATTCACGCACGACTACATTACCGCGTGGGTCTACAATCGCGACAGTGGGCCATGCCTGTGCGCCATATGTCTGCCATACTTGGAATTGATTATCATTAATCACAGGGTGCTTGAGGTCGTAGCGTTGCACAATCTGGCGTAAATTATCGGTCTGTCCTTCATTCTCAAACTTGGCAGAATGTACACCAATGACAACCACTTCTTCGGCATATTTTTCTTCGATTTGTTCCAATACAGGAATCATATGAATACAGTTGATGCACCCATATGTCCAAAAATCAAAAATCACAATTTTGCCTTGTAAGCCTTGCATCGTCAGTGGGTTTTCAGTATTAATCCAATCCAGATTGGCTGGAAATTCAGGTGCGGGGACTTGCCCTTCGTAGATTTCTTGTGGGTCGGGGTCTTGTGCAAACACGGTTCCCCCGATTACCAACACAACCAATGTTAGCCATAAAGCCAATTTCTTCATCTCATTACCTCATTTAATTTGTGGGTATCACATCACATCATCGTTTTATGCTTGTATGATACCGCACAAAAATAAAGCAATTCTAAACATTTTATGTTGAATTACTGAGACTTCCCTCAGCAGGGGCAAAAAATACGAGGATGGTCAAATCTTCTGTGATGTCGATGAATTTATGCTCAGCTTCACGGCGCACAAAAATCACTTTGCCTGCTTGACACTCATAGACAGTATCTTCAACACGGATTTTGCCAACACCACTGACGATATAATAGGCTTCGTCTTCGCTGTGTGGCAATTGGGGGTCTGCTTCACCTGCTTTGAGCTTATACAGTCCCATGCTCATGCTCGGGATACTGAAAAATTCATTCCATTGCTCGGCTTGCTCCATGCCCATTTGTGGGATGTCCCATTCGGCACTGATTTTCTGTGAGTCTGACATAATCACCTACCTATTTGTGAGATACATGAAAACTTAAAACCGCCAAGTTACCAAGAACACCAAGTGAAGTGATGAGTGATGAGTTCTCAGAAAAATCTGCTATAAGCCCTATTATCACTTATCAATACCTCTTTTGTTTTTCTTTGTGTTCTCTGCGGTTATACTTTTATCCTTTTTATAGTAGCAATCACGGCAAGGTGAATAAATACTATTTTCACTCTACGAATTATGGCGGATGTCCATAATATCACCATCTTGGACGATATACGTTTTGCCTTCTAGGCGATGTTTACCTGCATTCTTAATCTCATTTTCGCTACCGAGTTCCATCAAATCATCATAGGTGAAGACTTCGGCACGGATGAAACCCTTTTGCAAATCGGTATGAATCACACCAGAGGCTTCGGGCGCGGTTGCACCAGCAGGGAAGCTCCATGCACGCACTTCATCTGTTCCAACTGTGAAGAAGGATTCAATCCCCATCAGTTCATAAGATAAACGAATTACACGTGAGCCTGATAACTCTGTAATCCCATATTCTTCCATGAACATTTCGGCATCTTCAGCATCCAATTGTGAGATTTCGGCTTCGAGTGCGCCTTGAATGCCGACTAAGGATGCGCGTTTATAACTGAGTGTAATTAAGCTTGCTGGGTCAACCGCTTCGTCACCCATATTGATGACCACCAACACGGGTTTAAGTGTCAGGAAGCCAAAGCCACGAATCATCTTGAGTTCGTCTTCGGTCAATTCCATATTACGCAGGGGTTGGTCAGATTCTAATTGCGCTTTGAGTCGGTCAAAGAGGGGGCGTTCAATCGCGATACTGGGGTCTGCCTTTTTGCCCTTGGTACGGACTTCAGCATCGAGGCGTTCAATCCGTGTCTCTACACTCATCAAATCCATCAACAAAAATTCGCCATCAATCGATTCAAGGTCGCTGGCGGGGTCAATCTTGTCGTGCGGATGCGGCACCATATTATTCTTGAAGTTGCGTATAACATGTAAAAATCCGTCTACCTGTGCCAATTCATTGCGGAATTGACCTGCTAATGCCCCTTCACCAATCCCTTTATCCAAACCGCCAATGTCGGCATAGGTGATGTTGGTATAGGTCGTTTTCTTGGGTTTATACATCGCACTTAATCTATCGATGCGGACATCAGGCACATTGACTGTCGCTGTATTGACCTCAAATTGCCCTGTGGATGCCGCGCTAGTTTCGTAATTACCGCCTGTTAGCGCGTTAAAGATGGTGGTCTTACCGCTGTTGGGTAGACCAATAATGCCCAATCGCATAGTGTTGTTATCCCTATTATCTAGTTAATTGCAAGCTAGGGATATTGTAAACGCAATCCGCCATCTACGGGAGGGGAAAGGCAAA
>CAYGTY010000319.1:0-4380 GCA_964352825.1 uncultured Anaerolineaceae bacterium | reverse complement strand
TCAGCACCGCAGAATCATGTACAGGTGGGCTGATATTAAGCACGTTGACTGATATATCGGGTAGCTCATCTTATGTGATTGGTGGGATTGTCACTTATTCCAATGAAGCCAAGATGCAGATGGTGAATGTACAAGAACAGACCCTGATTGAGTATGGGGCGGTCAGTGAACCGACTGCAAGGGAGATGGCAATTGGTGTGCGTCAGGTTTTTGATACCGATTATGCCTTGAGTGTCACTGGGATTGCAGGACCGGGGGGCGGTACAGATGAAAAACCTGTTGGGCTTACATTTATTGGTTTGGCAGGGCGTGATGGCTTAGTTGCTGTTCAGCGTCATGTTTGGGATGGTGACCGCATCGCAAATAAACAAGCAAGTGTCCATGCGGCGTTAACACTCTTATTAACCCTTATCGAAAAGTAGGTTGTCGTGAAAAAAGTCCTAGGTGGATTGTTTATCGTTACCATCATCGCAATTGGCTTAGGATTTGTTGCCTTAAACCTTGAGATTTTCAATCGTATTTCTACGATTTACCCCAAGTGTAGTTTGCGGATTGGCGAAGAAGAATTTACACCTGATAACTTTTCTTTTGTCGAAGACGAGATTGATTTTGATACAAGCCCCTATTTGATGCCTGATTATGAAGTTGTCACATTCCCAAGCCGTGATGGGGTCACTATCAGCGGATTTTTTATTCCAGCACCTGTATCTGCGGTATCACAAACGCCGACAGTGATTGTGACGCATGGTTTTAATGACTGCAAACGTCGTTCTATCTCACTACTGCCAGCCAGTATGTTACACCGCAATAATATGAATGTGCTTGTGATTGACTTACGCAATCATGGCGACTCTGAAGTAACCAATGGGCGTATGTCTGCTGGTATAGATGAACGTTTGGATGTGTTGGGGGCGTGGGATTGGCTTGTAACAGAGAAAAATATCCCAGCAGATAAAATTGGTGTGATGGGCTACTCGATGGGTGGGGCGACGATTATTCAAGCGATGGCAGACGAGCGACAGATTGTTGCAGGTTGGTCGGACAGTGCGTTTGATAGCATCGACAGCGTTTTGAAAAATGAACTTCGTAAAAGTGGTTTACCCGAAGGATTGTATCAATCGGTGTGGATGTTTGGCAATTTATTTTATCAATTGGACATGACTCGTAATAATCCTGCCGATGCTCGACAATTACTTGATGATAAACCTTTATATATGGTGCATAGCGTTATAGATGATTTAGTTCCAATTGATAGTTTTACTGCCCTATCAGCGAATGGTGATATGGGACGGACTTGGGTTGTGGATGATTCTGAGCATGTACGTCTGATGACAGATTATGCTGAAGAATACGAAATGCGAATGGTTGAATTTTTCCGCGACACCTTAGGGTCTTAAGCATCAAGTATTTGCTTAACCATCACTTTGTCGATATGTTTGCCATCCATGTCTACAATTTCAAACCGAAGATTATCATAATCAAAGTGGTCTGCGACTTTCGGGATGCGTTGTAAGCGAGTCATGATGAAGCCTGCTAGGGTTTCGTATTGTCCGCTTTCATCATCTGGTATGGCGAAGCCCTCAAATAGACCTGCTAATTGGGGGAGAGGCAATAACCCATCCAGATAATAAGACCCGTCCGCTCGCTTGACAATATTGGGGTCGGTGCTATTATCAAATTCGCCACCATCGACTTCACCCACAATTTGCTCAATCAAATCATGTAAGCGAACTAAGCCAATTGGAACACCGTACTCATCAATCACAATCGCGGTATGAATCCCTGATAATTTAAATTTCTCAAGTAACAGCGATGCGCTGATATTCTCTGGAATAAAGAGAGGCTGGTGCATAATCTCGCGCAAAGGCACATCCTCACCTTTGATGAGATGGGGTAACATATGCTTGCCTCGCACAATCCCTTGCACATTATCAAAACCATCTAGCACGACAGGATAGGTCGAAAAAGGGTGTTCGATGAGTAACTGACGAATATCTTGATTGCTCATATCCTGTGGAATCGTAACAATGTCAATTCTTGGTGTGATGAAGCTGGCAATTTTTTGCTCATCGAGGTTCATCACATTACGCACAAGGTTTTCTTCGGAATCATCAAAGAGACCGACATCAACGCCTTGCCGCACCAGTGTGATAATCTCATTTTCGGTGACGATTGCTTGCTCACTTTCAGTGATACCCAGTAGACGGATGACGGCTCTTGTCGATTGATTCAAAATCCAAACGAGTGGGGCAACTAATTTTGATAACCCAATTAAAGGGCGTGCCATCCATAAGGAGATAGCTTCGGCGTTTTGGAGTGCTAACTGCTTGGGAACAAGTTCTCCAATCACAAGCGAGAGATAGGTGGTGATGCCGACGACTAGCCCAACACTAATGATGGATGCACTACTTCCTAAAGATGGTGCAATCGATAATAAAATTTCTGACAATGGATTAACTAGCGTTGATCCACCAAATGCCCCTGCGAAGATACCCACCAGTGTAATCCCAATTTGAACAGTCGAGAGAACCGTTTCAGGATTATTGGCAAGCTCGAGTGCAAGGTTTGCGCGCGCATCGCCTGCATTGGCACGGTCTTCTAATCGTGATTTGCGGACAGAGACAATTGCCATCTCTGATAAGGCAAACACGCCATTTAGCATTATTAAACCAAGGATAATCAGCAGTTCCATTGTTACCTTCTTTTAGCTATGTACTTCAAGTATCACCGAAAACATATTTCAGTTTCAAGTGATTTTGATCATATCTATTGTGTATCTATGATTCAATTTATCTATGATACACAATTGCTTGCCTATGACTCATTTATATGATATTATTTGAACAAATGTTCTGTTTGATTGAGAGGATTAAATCATGGCGGAAAGCGAAAAAAGTATCACATTCTGGACATTAGCGGATATATGGCTGACAACAGGTGAAGCAGAAAAAGGAACAATGATGGGATTCCCCTGCTTGCGATGGGATGGAAAATTCTTCGCATGTCTACATCGTCAAACCGATGATTTGATTATCAAATTACCCAAAGAGCGCGTGACCGAGTTGATTACAGCAGGTGAGGCTGAACCCTTTGCACCGAATGGACGCACCTTTAAAGAATGGGCACTCATCAGCGAACTTGATGAAGCCAAATGGAAAAACTATCTGGAAGAAGCACGTCAATTTGCCGAGGGTAGCTAGTCACAATCGTTTGATGGCGAATACCTCGACATGCTCGACAATCTCAGGGAAATCCAACAAAGCTATTGTATAATATGTTATCGAAGTAAATCAGTTTTAGGATAACGATGACGGATTTAACGATTGACCGCCGTATACGCCGAACACATAATTTACTCAGCACTGCATTAATTGACCTCACCTTGAGCAAAGGTTACGACAATATCACAATCCGCGATATTACCGATACCGCTGATGTTGCTTATGCCACCTTCTTTCGTCATTTTGAAGATAAAGACGACTTGCTTCATAAGACACTCAAAGACTTGATTGATGCAATTGAAGGTTTGAGTTATGAACCGCCTGAGATGTACGAAGAGGGCTATCAGATTTTCTTACATGTGCAGGAACATAGCGACCTCTATCGCGTCTTATTAAACAGTCGGGGCGCACATCACATTATCGAAAAACTCAAACATAGCATTGCCGAGAGTATGCTGGATAGTTGTATCCCACATTTTAAAGAAAACCTAAATCATATCCCGCCTGCGATTCTGGCATATCAGTTTTCCTCATCGATCATTTCGCTGGTCAATTGGTGGTTAGAGAACGAGATGGAGATTCCACCTGAGCAAATGGCAGAGTATTATTTCTCAGGGGTCGTGATGCCGTATTTTAATGTTGAAATTTCTGATGTTTGTTAGGTGATGTATGCAGATATTTAATCAGTATTCATATCCTGTGTTTATGGTTATCTTTGGCTTGATGCTCCTCGCGGGTTTGAGTCGTATTCCGCAATTTACACCTGTGATGCTTCTTGTTGTGATGGGGATTTATGGACTTGTCGCTATATTTATCGGGACGCGCTTCCAATACCCCGATTCACCTGTTGAGGTTGAGACGGTTGCTGAGGTTGAGGCGACCTTAATTAATGAGAAACCGACATTCTTGATGCTCTATTCCAATTATTGAATGGGCTGTATGAAAGACTTGTCTACCGTGAGTGGACAGATACCAGAGATACAGCGTAAAGGTATCCAAGTGATGCTCTTGAATATTCATGAAAGTCCAGCCCGTGAGTTACTCGCGCGTTTTGGCTTTGAATTTTCACCCAGCTATCTGATATTTGATGGACAGGGAAATGAAATATTCCGTTCCAATCTCTTGCCATCGGTTAAAAAGATTATTGATTTGGCGCAAT
>CAYGTY010000318.1:0-4389 GCA_964352825.1 uncultured Anaerolineaceae bacterium | reverse complement strand
GGCAAGTATCTTATTCGGCGGACATTCTGTTGAATATCCCTACGAAACCATATGATTTGGAGTCGTAGGGGCGCATAATGATGCGTCCGAAAAGAAGAAATCCAACTTAAACATAATATTCAACGGGTTCTTAATTCTATAGTGGATTCCCCTGAATTCTAGTGACTAGGCTTATGGGTTTGTTTTACACTCTCAACTTTGAACTTATTCAAGTGATATGAGCATGTTATAATGCGGGTCGTTATGACAATTAGAAAATCTAAAAAACTCGAATGACACTTCTCGTTGCAAATCAAATCAGTAAATTTTATGGACCTGATGAAATATTCAGTAGCCTCTCTTTAGAAGTCCCGCCCAAATCACGGATTGCGCTTGTCGGTCCGAATGGGGCAGGTAAGACGACGCTTATCAATATTCTCGCTGGGCTGGATATTCCGACAGAGGGACAAATCACCAGTGCCAAAAATACACGCATCGCTTATTTGCCACAACGTCCAGAGATGGCTGGCGACCATTCCTTATGGGAAGAACAGTTAAAAGCCTTTGACGACCTGCGTGTGATGGAAGCCGAATTATCTGAGTTAGAACATCAGATGGCAGATGAAGACACCTATGATAAAGCCCTCGAAGCCTATGGACCGCTCCAAGCCGAATTTGAACGGCTCGGTGGCTACACTTACGAGACGCGCATCAAGATGGTGTTGACGGGGGTTGGCTTCACACCCGACGAATACGATATTCCCCTTCCTATATTATCGGGTGGTCAGAAAACGCGCGCGATGATGTGCCGTCTATTGCTCGAAGAACCTGATTTACTGATTCTGGATGAGCCAACCAATCACCTTGATATTTATGCTGTCGAATGGCTGGAAAATTTCCTCAAGGGTTTCCCCGGAGCAGTGTTAGCTGTCAGCCATGACCGCTATTTTATTGATAATTTCGCATCGACGGTTTGGGAATTAGAGTTCAAACGCCTAGAAGTCTATCGTGGCAATTACACCCATTACCTCAAGCAACGTGAAGAACGCCGTGAACGCCTGCAAAAAGAGTTTGATTCACAACAAGAATTCCTCGCCAAAGAGATGGATTACATCCGCAAGCATATGGGTAGCCGTTGGACAGCCCAAGCCAAGGGGCGACTCAAAAAATTAGAGACCATGAAGAAGCGTGGCAAAATCCTTGAAGGCGCACCTCGTAATCGCTTGACAATGAAGCTCGACATCAGCACGCAAATGCGTAGTGGCGACCAAGTGATTATGACGGACGATTTGGTGGTCGGCTATGAGGCTGATAACCCATTGGTGCATGTCCCTGATGTGCTTGTGATTCGCGGTGAAACCGTCGCGATTATCGGACCGAATGGTGTCGGGAAATCGACTTTGCTCAAGACGATTACAGGTAAACTGACGGCATTGGATGGCGAGTCACGCTTAGGTGCAAATGTAAAATTGGGTTATTTTGCGCAAGCTCATGAAACCCTCAATGACAAAAATTCGATTGTTGATGAAATCATCGCGACCAAGTCCATGCCTATATCACAAGCCCGTAATTTACTAGGACGCTTTATGTTCAGTAATGACGATGTCTTTCGCCCGATTGATACCTTATCAGGGGGTGAACGCGGACGGGTGGCATTAGCAAAACTGGCTTTGCAAGGTGCGAACTTACTGCTACTCGACGAACCAACCAATCACCTTGATATTGATAGCCAAGAGATTTTGCAGGTTGTGCTTGAAGAATTTGAAGGGACGATTTTACTGGTCAGTCATGATCGCTATTTGATTGATGCCCTCGCCACACAAATCTGGGATATTTCTCCTGATAAATTCAATATGTTTGAAGGCACGTATCAAGAGTTTGTCACCGCCCGCAATCGCCGTCTGGCACAACAAGCAGAACAAGCCCGCGCCGAGAATAACACATCCACCAATGGCAATAACAAAGGCGCAAATTACTCTGAGAAGAAACACGGATTAACCCCTTTCCAAGTGGAGAAAAAAGTCGCCAAGCTAGAAGCCAAAATCGAAGAACTGGATAATCAACTCGAGGACATCACCTCCCAAATTGAAGTTGCCAGTTCCAATGGGGATACGGATAAAGTCATTACCTTAAGCGAAGCCTATAACCAAACCGAAGCTGAGCTATCAGAGACAATGGACGAGTGGGGCAAATTCGTCGATTAATCGAAATTATAGCAATAGGACATCTATAGCATTTAATAATCAAAGGCAAATTTTTGCAGGGGAATAATTGTCAAACCTTCCCCAATGCCCTAAGATTTGCCTAACTTTCTTAATTTAACTCCATCTATCAATGATTCAAAACCATAAGCTAAACTATTAGATAACCCCAAATATAATAATGAGGTATCTCCTAAACAATCGGTATGATTAAAGACAAATTTCTAAAATCAAAGCCAACAACCATTGATTTCCAGCAACCTGCCTTAGATGTATATCGTTTAGGTGCAGGGTATTCAGGTGACCGCCATGCCATTCGAGAAGTTAGTTTCAAGATTGAGCGCGGCGACCGAGTGGCTGTCATCGGACCGAATGGCGCAGGTAAGAGTACCTTATTTAAAGCGATTGTCGGTGTCATCCCCTTTACGATGGGGCATATTTCTATTTATGGGGAAGATTGCCATAGTAGCCATCATTATGTGGGCTATGTTCCGCAGACCAATGATATTGATTGGTCATTCCCTGTGTCTGTGTTTGATGTGGTGATGATGGGGCGCAATCGGCATATTGGGTGGTTTCGCTTACCACGCAAAAAAGACAGAGAAATCGTCTATGATTTACTCGACCAACTCAGCCTCTCCGAGCTTGCAAATCGGCAAATTAGCGAATTGAGTGGGGGGCAAAAACGACGGGTCTTTGTGGCACGCGCACTCGCCCAAGAAACCCAAGTCCTCCTAATGGATGAGCCGTTTACAGGTGTCGATACATCAGCAGAACAAGACATTATGGATACACTCGATATACTGACAGAGAATAACATTACGATTTTGTTGGCAACCCATCATATGGACAAGGCATCAACCAGTTTTGATAAGCTCCTATTAATGAAGCAGACCAGCCTCGCATACGGGACACCTGCCGAGGTCATGCAACCTGATATTCTGGCACAGGCGTATGGCGGTGGTATTCGCGTCTTCCAAGATAATCAAGAGATGCTCATTTTCGCAGATAATCACGGGGATACATAATGGTTGAATTTGATTTAATCGCTTGGTTGAGCGAACCTCTCGCTTATGCCTTTATCCAGCGTGGCTTATTGGCTTTGATTTTGGTTGGGGCTGTTAGTGCGGTGGTTGGCTGTTTTGTCGTGGTGCGTGGGATGGCGTTCTTTGGGGATGCACTCGCCCATACGATTCTCCCTGGGGTCGCCCTATCGTATACCGCCAGTGGTGGCAGTATCGGGAGTAATCTTTTTATCGGCGGATTAGGTGCAGGCATTCTATCGGCATTGATTATCGCTTATCTGACGCGTCATGAACGACTGAAAGAAGATACAGCAGTCGCGATTGTATTTGTCACCATGTTTGCCTTAGGGATTGCGATTGTCAGTACCCAATCGAGCTATAGCGTTGACCTGACCCATATCTTATTTGGGAGCATCAACGGCATACAACAAGAGGATTTGTTGGTGATGGCGGGATTAGGGGCAGTTGTCTTACTCGTGATTGCGCTATTCTATAAAGAGTTTGTGATTATTAGCTTTGACCTTAGCCTCGCCCATGCGCTCAAATTACCTGTCGAAAGTCTACGTGTCTTACTTTTAATCTTGATTGCGGTGACGATTGTTGCGAGTTTGCAGGCTGTCGGCATTGCATTGATGTTGGCATTACTCATCACACCAGCAGCAACAGCGCGTTTATTGGTCAAGCGACTGCACTATATGATTGTGATTGCTACGATAATTGGTGTTCTCAGTGGGATTATCGGCTTTTATGCCTCCTACTACCTCAATATTCCATCAGGTGCGAGTATTGTACTGACAATGAGTACACTCTTTGCACTTTTGTTTGTGGTGCAATCTCTGCGGAACTTCATCAGTGAGCGACATGTTCCTGTCTAGTGGGGGATACCTGCCATATTCACACGGATAAATAGACAATCAAGTGAGTCATTGTATGCACTCCGAAATGGCAAGATTTTCACTTGTTCAAAGTTGAGTTTATAGCGGACTTTCTCATCTTGACCTGTGCCTGTATCCCGCTCATAAAAGTGAATATCCTCAACCGTCTGAATCGTAATCAGTTGCGTATCGGATGTCAGGTTTTCATAGTATTCACGCAAGATGTCATGCTCCGATTGTCCGACAAGTTGAACGATCTCATCATGGTCGGCATGGGTTTGGTATTCTTTTTTCCAACTTTGATATTGG
>CAYGTY010000317.1:0-4403 GCA_964352825.1 uncultured Anaerolineaceae bacterium | reverse complement strand
CATTAATAAAGGACGCGATGAGAAGGGGAACTGCAGAAACCCGTTGCGTAACACACCTAGAATAATAATAAACTGAACGATGAAAATAATAATTTGGGCAGAGAGTAAGGGATGGATATTACTATCTGATTGAATCATATAAACTGTCAGAGCTAATAAAAATGTGACGACTGCAGCGACAAGTTGTTGTCGATATCGCCCAGGGGACGATAAGAAATATCGAAACATAATTAAAATTGCAATGATGGCGATGACATACATATATACTGTAAATGGGTTATATAAAGGACCGGGTGTCGTCACCAAACGCGGTAATCCACGTTCAATAACGACCTGATAGCCTGAACGTATCCAAGCCAGTTGATCATCAAAATAAATAACAATAGCTATTGTCGCTGGTACAATCGATAAGAAAACAGCGATAAATGGCGGTATGATAAAGGCTTGAATATATGACAATGTAAAAACAAACCAGACCGTGACAATAATTGCATTGAGTGGCCACTGAACATTTTGCCAATAAATAATATTATCAGGATTTGCATTCGCATATGTCGGAATAATGATGATTGCTCGAAGGATAATTAAACCGATTAGAGCAATGAAGATTTGCCCACCTCGGATTTCAGCGCGTCGATGATAGGCAATCCGTAAAATGATAAACGAGATAATAATGTTTAGAATCGTTAGTGGAATATGTTGGATATACTCAAAATAGGTGTTGCCCATATATGACCCACAATATCGAATAGTATAGTCTAGCTGTTGTAGTCTCGATTAGAGTATATCACTGATACATAAGCTGTAAAATTATAGTCGGGTACGCGTATAATTAACCTAACGACTGGTTAATAAATGTTTTTGATTGACTGGCAAAAACGCAAACATATCATCAAAAAATGTTAATGTCGGTTTCCCTGTATCAAATATCCCAAATGTTTCTGCTATTTGTAAACTCAGCTTATCCGCAAATTGCTTAAGTTGGGCTTCTTCTTCATCAGTCAATTTAATAATGCGATAGGCGAGCGAGATATGGAAAGCATAACTGTCATGATTTGGGGTGCGAATCCCTGTTACTTCCGATAAGGCATCACGATACCCACGAACCTTGAGATTCATAGCCTCATCAATTGGGTCTAGGTAAAAACTCAGCCCACCAGTCCCCACATTCAATTCTGAAAAGTGCATCTGAAAATTATCAGGGACAGGCACTTTGGCAAATGCGTCGATAAAGAATTCATCAGTTTCCGCTAAGGGTGCATCGAGTGCAAAATGCGATGACCAGTGTGACGCTGTGCGAATATCATGGCAGAGCAGTTCAAACACGGTCATATGAAAACTGGAGGGCGGTAACATCGCAAACTTATGTCCGTAGGGCTGTTTCAAGATTTCTTGTTGTGCCCATTCTGCTAATTGATAAGGCTGTTCTTCGGGGTCAGCAAAACAAATCACTGTATTCCCTGGGAATTGACGTACACTACCATCTTTGTAAAATTTCTTGCCCACTGATGAGGCATATTGAATCTCTGACACATTACATTCCTAACATTTTTAAATAATATTGATTGTACACTGCCACCTCACTCTTGCAATTCCCACTTAGCGCATCCATTTTGAATATGTTATTCTTAGTTGAAATTATCACAAATCAGGGGATTAAACATGCAAATACTCGCAATCGCGCCTGAACACTTTGACCCAGATATCCACAGCTTGCCGACCGCTGGTGAACTCCTCACACCAGGGATGCAAGTCAAAATTCAAGATGATGGGGTTGCCTTTGAACTCAAACAAGCCCTCATCAGCAATGAATCACATGGCACAGTCATTGAGCTATGCAAACCGGGAGACATGGTTGAAATTGCGGTCACAGGCGAACAACAAAGTGACGGCGGATTTTACTTTGAACAATTTTGGGTGGTCGCAGAATAAACTTAGCTGAGCATCTTTCGTCCCAGTATGCGTGCAATCTGTTCGCTATGGTCAGCATCATGCAAAACAGTGTGGAATATAGATGTTGTAACAGCAATTGTTCCAATCATAGGGTGTGTGCCGATGCGGTCAAGGTCATCATCAGCCAAGGATTCCATCCATGTGATGAGTTGTTGACGTGTCTCAACATAATCCTGAAAGACATCCAATAAATTCTGATTGGCATAATCGCCCTCAATAATCATAGCTTCACGGGCTTGCTCATCATAAGGAACAAGGGTTGGATTATCTTCGTTCATCATGCGTTGAGCGCGGCGCATAAAAATCTCTTGATAATCACGGACATGACACATCACTTCCAAAATCGTCCAACCATCCTTCCCATCGCGTAAAGTTTTAGCTTGAGTCTGCGTGACTCCATCCAGCATCATCCCTAAAATTTGATAAGACTTCTTTAAATTTGAAATCATCCATGTGCGTGGAATACGATTCATGTTGCTTGCTCCCCATCGTCTATAAAACATTATTATGGTAGATGTCGCCTATTTTTCAAAATATGAATCTGGCACATTTAATATCATGAATATCTCTTAAGTTCTTAATGCTTTAATTCATAAATACTCTTTATACTATATGTAATGTTGATTTTAGAGACAAATGGGTGAAAAATGATTCATAATGATTGGCTAGATGAAGATAAGACAATTATCATCCAGACCTTATCAGAAAATTGGTCGTGGGACGAGGTTATTACAAGCAACAAAACTGAAATACCACAATTGATGAATCAAGTCGAGCATGAAGTTCATGTCATTGTCTCACTTGAAGATAGCCCAAGTTTACCCTCAGGGTCAGCATTAATGAAAGGCAAAGATGCTGCCACCGCGTTCCCCGATAATTTGGGGATACTTGTTATCGTATCACCCGATAAATATGTACGTGTCTTGGTCGATATGGTCAGTAGTATCGCCATCATCAATGACCAACGTAAGCTCAAATCGGCATCCACTATTGAACAAGCACAAGCCACCATCCGCGAATACGAAAAGACCACGATCTAATTGAATATTTCGCAGGGGCATAATATATATACCATGCCCCGAATCACATAGTATAAGTCCCTTCATTGATGACTTTATCCTCTTCTTATCATAGATTGAGAGTCATTTCACAATGGCTCGAGGCATCCACATACAAAAGCAATCGCTACCGCTTTACAGTTTACAAATGATGCGATATATCTATTTGAGGTGTATCGGGTAATTGCGGTACAATCGGCACATATTCCGCCCTATATTTGCTCACAAAGGATTACTGATGTCATATTCTGTTGTTCAACTTACAAAAGAGCTTGTTAGCATTCCATCTGTTTCACAATGGAGCAATGCACCTGTCTCTGATTATATTGAAGATTGGTTACGCTCCAATGGATTTGATGAAATTGAACGCCTTGAATACACTGACGAAAACGATGAAGTCAAAGTCAATATCATCGCCAAAAAAGGGAGTGGGACAGGCGGTTTAGCATTTCTATCTCACTCAGATACCGTCAAAGGGATGGAAGATGAATGGGACGCATTTGATCCTACCATAAAAGATGGACGACTCTATGGACGCGGTAGTTGCGATATGAAAGGACCACTCGCCGCAACCATGATTGCCGCCGCCAGTGTTGATCCTGCCGACCTTAACCATCCGATTTATGTGATTGTGACATCTGATGAAGAAATCGGATTGTATGGCGCAAAATATACCGTTGAAAACTCAGAATTGCTCAAAGCATCCAAACCCGAATATGGGATTGTGGCTGAACCAACAGAACTCATTCCAGTCTATGCACACAAAGGGGGCGGTATTGTACATGTCACTGCTTATGGGAAAGCCGCCCATACCAGTAGCGGAAAAGGAGATTCTGCTAGTATTAAACTCGCGCCCTTTCTCGCAGAGATGGCAGAACTCAACACTCGCTTCCTCACCGACGAATCGTATATGAATCCCGAATTTGACCCACCGACAAATGGCTTTAACCTCATATTTGAAGATGATGGTGTCGGCAATGTCACCTCAGCAACCGCCAGTTGTAGAATATCCATTCGTGCGATGCCCAATGCTCGGTATGAAGAAATCGTTGATGAGATTGTTGCCAAAGCCGAAAGTTATGGATTTGAAGTAAATGCGCGGGTGGGGCATCCTGTCTATACCGACATCGACTCCCCATTAGTGCAAGCCGCCTGCGAAGCCACGGGTATCAGCACGCCAGAGACCGTCCCCTATGGCACAGATGGTTTTCACTTCCAATCCTTGATGAAAATTGTAGTTCTCGGTCCGGGCAATATTAATGTCGCCCATACGGTTGGTGAATCTGTCCCTGTTGCCGAACTCGAATCTGCTGTTGAGATTTACAAGAAGATGATTTCTATGCTGTGCTAGCAACACAACATCCTCACAGGGAACAGGCATGCTTGTTCCCT
>CAYGTY010000316.1:0-4493 GCA_964352825.1 uncultured Anaerolineaceae bacterium | reverse complement strand
CTTGCCTTGTCCGTCAACCCAAATATATAATCGAAAAAATCTGAAAACATATGACCACTTACCTTAATTTTTACATTCATTTCTATTGAAAAGTTTGTTCACAAAATCTTTTCCAGTTTTTTACACTCTTTAATGGGTTTATATTACAAAACGAACTACAATAATAATGAGTCAATCAACAGAGTTAACATGAAGCGGAACATCTTCGGATGTTACAGGGGACAGACAATGCTAGAGTTACACACAAATGCCATCTACGGCGACTATATATGCACGCATTCACTGAATGCAACATCACAAGGCGCGGTCTATCTGTCATACCATAAAGATGTACCTGACCAACCCCTCGCTTTACGTACCCTACAACTCCCATCCGAAAAAATGACAGCACTGGTAATTGATGAATGTAATGACCATATGGCATTGGTCAAATCTGTGACTGCTCCGCATACCATTCCCGTATTAGATTATGGTGTTCGTGATTATGAATATTATCTGGTGATGCCATATATTGATGGATTGTCGCTTAGCACACTGATTAAAAAAGCAGACCGCGATCCTAATGCGATGCCCTCATTTGGTGAGATTCTAACCTTCACAGAAACCTTGATAAATGCCCTTGATGAGATTCATAACGCTGGCATGACACATGGTGCAATTGAACCGCGAAATATCTTCATTGATTATGACAGTCAAACGCATCTAGCAGATATTGGGTTGGCTCGTTTAATGAAAATTGCCTTCTCCTTGCAAAACACAGGCTCATTCTGGACAGGGAAATATACCGCCCCTGAAGTATGGAACGGGGAACGCAATACGCCTCTATCCGACCAATATTCTCTGGCATGTGTTGTCTATCGCTTGATGACAGGTCGTGCGCCCTTCCGTGCCAAGACCTTTTACGAGATGATGGAGTTACATCAAAGTGCCATTATCACACCACCCTCTTATATCCGTAAAAATGCCCCTGCTAGTTTGCTCATGTTCTTCTTGACGGCAACTGCCAAACGCCCAACCGAGCGCTTTCGTTCCTTACAAGAATTCCTACGTGAATTAACCCTCGCGATTCAAAGTGTGGGTGATGCACCAATCGGTTTTTTCGATATTCGGGAACAAGCTGAATCGTGAATCAGCGCGTTTCATCATTTTCACCATGCACCTACCTCCTCCTGACCACCTATTTACTCTTATTTGCTTTTGCTTTACGCACATTTAACCTCAGCCAAACCAGCCTGTGGATTGATGACATCCTAACCTATCAAACCCTATCACAAGCAGACAGTATAGATGGTTTTCTACAGGGTATGATTGAACGCAAAATTCACGTCCCTGCTTATTTTGCAGTTTCTAGCCTATACCCTGCTGAGCAGAGTGACTTTAGTTTGCGTTACCCTAATGTGCTATGGAGTTTATTGACGATTGCTGTTTTGATGCGTTTGACAGGGAGGCTCTACCGTCGGCGTGAATTGGCGTTATTAGTTGGGGGATTACTGGTTTTACATCCGCATTTTATTCTCTTGTCACGGGAAGCTCGTCCCTATCCGATGAGTATGTTGTTGACCACGCTATCCAGTTATCTGTTTCTGCTGTGGATAAGTCGTCAATCACTCAATCTGAGGCAGACCAACGCTTTTACCCTAACATCACTTGTGACTTATTTAACACATTATGCCACGCTGGTTCTAATACCCGCGCAGTTGCTCTATTTATTATGGGGGATGAGTCGAAAGCAGATAGCGCATCAAGTCTTGTTGAAATGGATATTGATACAAACGATTGCGGTTACGCCAACCCTCATCTGGGAAATATTTATTCTAAGTCCGCGCCGTGACCCATCCGTACTGACTTGGATTTTACCTATTACACCAGACCGTTTATGGCAGGGTATTGTTCAGCTATATATGGGATTTTTTCCGCCCCATCAACCGAGTGTTTTTCAAGTGATGAGTGTGATTCTTGGCATACTTGGATTTTTGTTGTTTATCCGTCGGATACGCTATGGTGGATATGTGGTGTTACTGACGATAGCCCCCTTAATCGGCTTAGTCATTGTTTCACAAATCCGACCCTTATTTTATGTACGTTATCTATCTATCACACAACCGTTTTATCTGCTGACGATCGTTTTGGGCTGGTGGCAAATTTGGCACTATCTGGGTCGGCAACGCTTACTACAGTGGGGACTGGTCGGATTAGTAGGGTTATCCATGTTAAATATGTTGGTGTTTTCAGCAGAGCAATTTCAGACACAATCGTATGCTCGGCGTGAATGGCGAGAAGCAATGGCATATATCGAAACCAATGCCCAATCAGGGGATGTGATTGTCACTGCACCTTCTTATATCGAAGCCCCTGAATATTATGCAACGCGTGATGACTTAATCATTTTGCAAGCTGATGCGGTTGACAATTTAATTCGCACATATACCCAATCTTCTATTCCGCCCTTTCCGCGAATGTGGTTTATCATCACACTTGAGGGCTTACAATTGCAGAGTATCGCACGGTATTATGGGACAGAGCTTGAATTGTTTAGTTATACAACCAACATTTTATTGGTGGCGGATACATAAAACAAACCCATCCTTATTGTCAGAACGGGTTTGTTGATGAATGGAATTTAGTTACGTTCTTTGATTTTGACAACCACAACTGCGATATTGTCCTTACCACCTGCTTGATTGGCAAGCGCAGTTAATTCTTCTGTTGCGGATTGCGGAGAGTCTGATTTTTGAATAACCTCGACGATCTTATCTTCTGATACAAGATTATACAGACCGTCTGAACACAGCACGAGATAATCACCTACATTCAAATGTTCTGCGAAGATGTCAGGGTCAATTGTTTTCTCGACTCCCAAGGACTGCGTTAATATGTTTCTGCGTGGATGATGGTCAGCTTCTTCTTGGGTTAATGCCCCTGCATCCAATAATTCTTGGACGAAGGTATGGTCACGGGTGACTTGACGTAAGTTATCACCAGACAATACATAAGCTCGGCTATCACCAATATTGAGGACATAGACCGTTTTTTCGACAACAATTGCCATAACTAAGGTTGTCGCCGCACCCATTTCGCTCTCTTCCATTTGTTGGTCGCGAATGGTTTGGTGAGCAAGTGATGCTGCCTTGATCATCTCTTGTTCATAGTTTTCATTTGTAATCATGAGGTCAGCATGGGCAAATACCTCACGCATAGCGACATCGGTTGCAATTTTGCTGGCGACATCCCCATCAGGACCACCTGCAACGCCATCCGCTACAATGTAGATACCGATTGAATATTCATCACCTTCGCTGACTTGGCGCATTTTGGCGACTGCAAGGCTATCTTGATTACTCTTACGAACCATCCCACGATTCAGTTGCCAACCGTAGCTATGTGTAATTGAACGAGTTGTCTGTGTCATCTGATATATGCCTCATTTATCTTTCTAGTACCTATAGTATCGGTCAACAAGATGAGGATGGTTCTACTGGCTTTATCAAAATTATGTTAGCAAAGATGAATAGCGTATGAGTGCAAGCGAGGTCAATGATTTAGGTTATACTATAGGCTATCCAATAGATATAAGGACAGGCATAAATGAAGCGTTCGGGACGGGTTATTGCTGGGATTTTGGTGATTTTTATTTTTGCATACCTTGCTATATCATGGTACTTCTCCACACAAATCATTGTATATGAGTCTGTTCCTGTTGGTGAAACAGCCGATGTTGCAGAAAATGAAAGCGATAGTGAAGCCCTCAGTGATTATGAACGCTGGCGACCTGCATTTGATGTCCCCAATAAAGAAACTGTCGAACTCAAAGTCAATGATGTTAGCCTAGTTTTAGATTATTATGAAAACGAAGCCGATGCGGATTGTGGGGTTATCTTCTTGCATGGCTTTAGTGGTGATCGTGAAAACGTCGGTGTATATGGTCCGATGTTCTATGAACTTGGCTGTGATGTCGTGGCTTATGATGCGCGGGCGCATGGGGATAGTGAAGATGCCTTTATGACCTTTGGTTATTATGAACGTTATGAAGCCGAAGCCATCATCCTATGGTTAGCTGATAAAAGCGATATTGACGTTTCACAGATTGGCTTGGTTGGCATTTCTTATGGTGCAGTGACAGCCCTACAAGCACTCAATCTGCAACCTGATATTGCATTTGTGATTGCCGATTCCCCTCATCAAGATATGCGAACAACCGTTACCGAGCAAGCTGTCGCAATATTTGGTGAACCCATCAAACTCATCTCAATAGGTGCGTTTATGATGGCGGAACTCCGTGCCAATATGAGCGTCGATGAGGTGTCTTCCATCCATGCGGTTCAAAATGCAAATAACCCCATTCTGATTTTGCACTCGCTTGACGATACCTACATTAAGCCCTATCATGCCGAAGCGATTTACGAAGCTGCCAACCCAGAGACAACCCGATTAATTTTGCAAGATTATGGCTCGCCTCATGCCGACTCTATACTCGATAATCCTGATGCTGTTCG
>CAYGTY010000315.1:0-4526 GCA_964352825.1 uncultured Anaerolineaceae bacterium | reverse complement strand
AGGACAAGCTCGGCTTCATATTGAATTGCGATACTTAAGTAGTGCTTTGCTTTTTCTGTATGTTGTTGTTTGATTTCATGTAATACATCAGCATAGTGTTCAATCCGTGTATCCCACTCGTCTAGGGATAAGTCGGCAATACGCAGACGTTGGTTGGATAACAAGTGAACTTGGTTATGGATACGCGATAAGATGGTTTGAGTTTGTGGTGCTGAGGCGTATAAGGTTATCATTGTGTGCAGTTTATGAATACTTGTATGTGCTTTGTGTATCGCTTGTTCATTGACTTTGCGCTCGGCATAGAGCAGGATATCTTGTAATTGATTGTGCTTCGTAGTGTCCCAATTATCCATTGCCCAAGCTAATGCGAGGTTTTCGATTGTGTCCCAGAGAGCATATATTTCTTTGGCTTGGGTGACTGTAAAGGTTGGGATATAGATACCTCGTCGAGGGATTTTATGAACCCAAGCTCCTTGTTCGAGGATGTATAAGGCATCACGGATAGTGTTTTGGCTGACCTTGAATTCTTGTGAGAGTGATAATTCGACAAGTCGATCACCACAGGTATATTCCCCAATTTTGATAGCATCACATAGGGTATCGGCAATCTCTTGCGAGCGAGTTTGTGACCCCATGCGCTATTCTGTTTCAGGTATCCAAGACGCATATGCGCCACCGTCTGATGTGATTTGCTGAACATCACTTCCATCCGATTCCATCAAGAGTAATTGGTCGTCGCCTTCAAGATTGCTGGTGACAATGATGAACTTCCCATCAGGACTATAACTTGCCGCCCATTCATTACCAGCACCATCATACAAAATTCGTCGTTCACTACCTTCGATATTCATACTGGCAACGGCTGTATCATCCCCAATGGTTGTGATAAATAGGATTCGTTCACCATCAGGACTGAAGCTAGGTGAGGCATCACGGGTGTCGTTTTCTGTTAAGAATTTTATTGTCTCTGTTTGTGTATCCAATAAGACGATTTCCCATGTATTGGCATCACGCAGACTACTACCTGATGTAAATACAATATAACGTCCGTCAGGGCTATAGCGTATATGACTGTTGCGTCGCCCGTCACTATAGACGAGTTCTGTTTCTAAGTCATCCAGTCGAGTACGATAAATATCGAATGTGCCGTCGCCACGTCGGTCTGATGAATAGATAATCCATTCACTATCAGGTGACCATGCGGGTAACCTATCCCATATATCATTATTGGTAATCTGGCGTAATTGCCCACCGACGCTATTCACAACATATATTTCAAAATCGCCATCACGGTCAGATTGGAATGCGACCCATTTGCCATCAGGTGATGCTTGTGGATAGGTATTATCACTTAAATCGGATGTAAGTTGGGTATCAATCCATGTATCGATATTGAGAGATACGACTTCAAATGAGCCGTTTTCTTCATCACTATCAAAGCGTCTGTCAAAGTACACTAATTTACCTGATACGGATTTTAAGGCTGAGTTCAGTGTGGGTGTTCCGCGTTCACCAACAGGTATAAATTCAGGGACAGAAGACGGGGTCGTGACAATACGGGTGAGGGCGAGTGCGGTTTGGGTTGCTTCACTTTCGGCACTGCGCGCTACAAGTGTTTGTTGTGCTGTATCGAGCGTTGCATCAACATCAATGATAATACGGGTGGCATTACTTGTGTCAATTTCCGTATTTTCATCATTGTTTGGATTGGTTGGTGTGACGAAAACAGTTGCAGGGGCAGTCTCATCAGAGAATGCACCAATGGCTAATGTTGCGATAATCACAATTCCTGTTAATAATGCACAACCGACAACACCACCTGCCGCAATACCCATCCACATTCCATTCTTTTTGCGTGGAATTTTGTGCGACATGGGTTGCGAGACATAACTGATGGAACGCGGAGTGGCGGTTTGCACCGCTTGGCTTCCACCTGATGTACTGCCTTGTGGATAATTGGGCTGGATAATCGGACGCACAAATTGTTGCGGTTCTGGACGCTGGACAGGTGGTGGTGCTTCAATAACGGCGGGTTGCATATTCGGTTCTGTATCATGGGTGCTATGCGGTCTTTCAATGGCTAACCGAAGCGCACGAGCCAATTCTATAGCGGTATCATAACGTTTATCTGGTTTTTTGTGTAAGGTTTTGAGGACGACCCGTTCCATTGCCGATGAGACCGAATTATCATAATCGCGTGGTGAAGGTGGGGCAGTTGTGACTTGCATCACAGCGATGCTATATGGTGTATCACTCTCGAAAGGTCTACGTCCTGTAATCATCTCGAACAACATCACACCGAGCGAATAAATATCACTACGCCCATCTAATTCATGAGCTTGGGCTTGTTCAGGTGACATATAGCTGGGTGTACCAACAACTCCTTGAGTGGTGATTGCTGAGGTTTGCTCACTTAAAATCCGAGCGATGCCAAAATCTGTGATGAATGCGCCATCACCATCGTCTAATAAAATATTACTTGGTTTGAGGTCGCGGTGTAGGATGTCTTTGCTGTGGGCATAATCTAATGCAGGTGCAACTTGTTCAATAATACTGAGTATCTTCTCAAATGTGACACGCCCAGCTCGTAGCAAATCATCGACAGAGCCTGCTGGCATATAGCGCATTGCAATATACGGTTGTCCATTGTGTTCACCATAATCATAGACAGGGACAATGTTGCGGTGTTCTAGCTGTGAGACAATCGTGACTTCTCGCTCGAAGCGTTGTAGGTAGGTGTCATCACTCATAAACTGTTTGGGCAAGAATTTGAGGGCGACATTACGATTCATAGATTGTTGGCGCGCAAGGAAAACCGTTGCCATACCGCCTTGACCCACTTGGCTAAGAATCTCGTAGCCATTGATTGTTTCACCGATGAGATTTTCCGACATACTATCCACCATGATATGGTTCTACAAGTTAGGGCTTGCTAATCTACCATAAAAATCATTGCATCTCGTCTTTTATGTGAGCATCATCTAACGGTCTGATTATATGTCATGCTCATAGTAGGGACAAACACCCAATATTGAAAATAAGAATCCTGACAGAGAATCAGCTACTGATGCAAGTCTCATCAGACGCTTCATTTGGGATATAGTAATCTAGATAAGATGACTGTCCATAGGTCAATTGCTTACACAGTTTATATTTATCTGCTATGCCTGCTAAGAACTCGAGTTGTTCTTCTGATGGCTCATCGCGATTGCTGATCCAGAGTTTGCGCCCTGATGTAGCCCCCAAAATATCTGCTATATTGACTTCGCCTGCACCTGGGAAGCTATTCAATCGAATAAAGGTGATACCTGATTTTGATAGATAATATTCTTCTATACTTTTCTTGCCCTGCTTGCTGGGTTGGATGGCTTCGTAATCATTCGTGACCAATATAAGAATTTCATCCGAGGTCATTTCAGCATCCAGTATAGGTAAAAGCGCATAATATTCAGGGTGGTCCAATGCGCCGTCAAGTCCCGTATGTTTGAAGTAATCGTCTTGCCCTAAGAACCATGTGCCACTGATAACCCAGATGATGACAAAAGCACTGGTTGGGATTTTCCAGCGGGGCAGATTAACCAATCCCATCGCACCGAAGATGTAGAAGGGGACAAGAAGAACAATCAAATAACGAATACGCTTGACGAACTCCAGATACCCATTCATTGCTAGAGCTATCGCTACAAACATGGCACAAATGAACAAGAGATAACGACTCTGTTTACGGTTCTGCCAAGCTGCCATACTGCCCAAGGCTGTTAAGACCAAGAATAAGATGCTTTGTCCGTTGCCCCAAAACATCGGCACAATAACCATGAGGTCTTCGTTATAAAGTAATCCTGAATTATCAATCGCTAACTTACTCTCTGTGACCGAGAACCCTTCAATTGCAGTTGGTAGCCATGGCAAGTAAAAGATACTCGCACTGGCAACAGCAACGGAAACCATCCACCATGTTTTTGTTTTGGGGGCGAAGAGAAGATGATAGATACCAATCACCAAGAGTAAAAAAATAGAGGTGTTATGCGTATAAATTGCCCCCACTGTTGCCAGTGTCAGTAATGCAAGTTGAGTATATTTCGGTGGCGTTTTGCGTTTATGGAGGCGAGTATAGAGTAATAAAATTGCGGTATTACAGAATATCAAAAGGGTATATTGACGGATTTCATGTGTATAAAAGATAAACAAAATGGAGCTTGCCATCAATGTGCCTGCGACGAGTGCAACAGATTGTCCCCCTAAATCTATCGCTAGACGATAAAATATCGCTAGGGCTAACATCCCCCATAACAAGGCAAAAATCCGCAAAATATAGGCGTTAAAGTTTAAGCCTTTCCCCCATATATTAGCCATTGAATAAAATAAAGGCGGGTGTTGTTTACTATATGTTTGTAGTGATTCCACTGTTTCGGATAATGTTAAACCGGTATGATGATCTTCAAGTCCGCCGATATGCCCTATTGTTGTCAGTTCATCGCGCCGAATACTATCGCCGAATGTGCCCATAATTCCGAAAAAGAACGCAA
>CAYGTY010000314.1:0-4583 GCA_964352825.1 uncultured Anaerolineaceae bacterium | reverse complement strand
GAAGCCAATACCCCTTTCAAAATCGAAACCGTTGAATTGGATGAACCCAAAGCTGGGGAAGTTCTTATCAAAATTACGGCTAGTGGTGTCTGTCATAGTGATTGGCATGTGGCAACAGGGACAACTCATCATCCCATGCCTGTGATTACAGGACATGAAGGGGCTGGTGTTGTGACCGCAGTTGGCGAGGGTGTGACGCGTGTTGTTGTGGGCGACCATGTGACACTCAGTTGGACACCTGACTGTGGGGAATGTTTTTATTGCCAGAATAATCAGCCGAATTTATGCGAAACCTATACCGAGCCGATTTGGGCAGGTGTGCAGTTAGATGGAACATCGCGCGTGTCATTAAATGGCGAGCCTGTTTTTATCTATTGTGGCTTGGGGACATTTGCTGAATATGTGCTTGTGCCACAGCAGAGTTGTGTACCGATTCGGCGTGATGTACCACTAGAGGTTGCGTCTTTGGTGGGTTGTGCAGTTGCAACAGGAGTCGGTGCGGCGATGTATACGGCAAATGTGCGTGCTGGGCAAAGTGTGGTGGTCTATGGGGCTGGCGGTGTTGGACTCAATATTATTCAAGGTGCGAAACTCTGTGGTGCAGACCCGATTATTGCGATTGATACCAATGCAAAGAAGATGGAGATTGCAAGTGAATTTGGCGCAACTCACACGATTATGTCAGACGATAATGCGATTGAAGCCATTCGTAAGTTGACAGGTGGACGCGGTGCTGACCATGTATTTGAATCGGTTGGACTCACTCATTTGCAAGAAGTCGCGCTGGAAGCCACTCGCCCTGGGGGCATGTTAACATTGGTTGGATTGTCACCGATGGGTAGCGGGACGAACCTCCCTGGAGCGGTTATCACGCGGACTGAGAAAACGATCCGCGGTAGTTATTATGGCACAGTCAATCCGCGTCGTGATTTCCCTTTGTTTGTTGATTTATATATGTCGGGCAAGCTCAAACTCGATGAGTTGGTGACTCGTCGTTATAGCCTTGACCAAATTAACGAAGCCTATCAAGATATGCTGACGGGTGAAGTCGCGCGTGGAATTATTGTTTTTTAAAGTGTAATGTAAAGTTTACCTATCGATGATTTTTACAACACTCGGGCAAAAAAAGATAACCACAGAGGCTCAGAGGACACAAAGAAAAGAAAGGGGAGAAAGGAGTTTACATAAGTGATAACAAAGATTGTAGAGGTTTTACTCCGCACTCTTAACTCACATCTCATGACTTAACCTTGTGCCTTTTACGATTCAATCATTGTTGAGATTCTCACGGTAAGCTGAATAAATACAGTTTGATTGGGGGGGGATTCAAATGTATAACACAAGATACAGAGTAACGAAGGCACGGAGAGTAGAGCTTATTCTGAAATATGCTTGTGAAGCAATTGTTGTTATGATTTTCTGTGTGTGATATATTAAGTTTATGAATTGATTCTACACAAGGGATTATCCTTTTGTCCTCCCCAATCGCACTTCTCATTGATGCAGAAAATGTATCTTACAAAAATGTGTCAGAAATTCTTCAGGCTATCAGTCGCCAAGGCGAAATCGTGTTATGTGCGGTTTATGGGGATTGGGATCAACCCACACTACAATCATGGTATCAAGTTGCTGAAGAACACCATTTCAAAATTAGACATCAGACTAGCCATCCCTCAACAAAAAATTCTTCTGATATGAAACTCATCATGGATGCAATGGAAGTTATGCACCGTATTCCTATTGATGCACTTTGTTTGGTAACAAATGATGCAGATTATGTACCCTTATGTGATAAAGCGCATGAATATGGCAAGTATGTGATTGGTATGGGCTATCAACACGCCTCAGAAGCCTTCATTCGTGCCTGTGACCAATTTATATTTATGAGAAGTGAAGAAGAACCCAGTGAACCGTTGGTAGATATAGTGATACCTGTAATCGAGCCGATTATTCCGCAGGAAACGGTTGAATCATCCCCAAAACAATATAATCAAAAACAATTAAAAAAACAGCTTACTAAAGGTTTTGAACAAGCTTCACCTGATGATGATGGCTGGGTGACGCTATCGGCATTAGGTACAATTTTTAGTCAATCTGGATTTGAATACAATCAATTTGGACATGCGAACCTAACTAAATTGCTAGAAAGTCAATCGAGCATTATAGAGATTCGAGTTAAGGGAACTGTGGCATCCGCACGGCTTAGAAACCAACAGTTGAATAAAAAGCAACTAGAAAGCCTCGTCAAAAAAGCTTTTGCTAAAACGTCGCCTGATGTAGGAGGTTGGGTTACTTTATCGTCGCTTGGGTCAGCTTTGCGTGGTGTAAAATCTGATTTTAAGCCTAATCACTATGGACATTCAACATTGACGAAATTTCTACAAAGTATGTCCCATCTTGTGCAACTCAAAAGCGAGGGTAGTGTCAAATCTGCACGCCTCAAAAAATAGGTGTCGCCAATAAATGCGTAATGGTGAGATATATCTCACCACTACTTGGTATCGTTATCTATCAATGATCTTCATTTCATAATCTTTTAATCACGGTCTGATACATCGATCCATTGGCGTGCAAATTCGCCACTATAGCCAGCGCGTGGACGAATAATCCGTAGTCCATCATTGATGTGTTCAAGGGCATGTGCTGTCCAACCACCGACACGGGCGAGGGCAAAGGTTGGCGAGAATAAATCGACGGGCAAGCCAATCCCATGCAGAATCAACGCGGTATAAAATTCGACATTGGTCTGTAAATTGCGGTTGGGCTTGTATTCATCGAGTAAGCGTAAAGCTGTTTGTTCGACGTACATGGCAAGCTCGTATAAGTCGCGTTTATCACCCTCTGCGAAAAAGCGTTTGGCTTCTGTACCTAGAACATCGGCGCGCGGGTCACGGACTTTATAGACGCGGTGACCAAACCCCATGAGACGCTCGCCTGCATTGAGCTTTGCACGGATATGGGCTTCGGCTTTATCAGCTGTTCCAATCTCAAATACCATATCAAGGGCTGGACCGGGTGCGCCACCATGTAGTGGTCCTTTGAGTGCGCCAATTGCTCCAGTAATTGCGGAAATCATATCACTATGCGTCGCAATAATGACACGTGCAGTAAAAGTTGAGGCGTTCAGACCATGCTCAATGACGGTATTGAGATATGTATTCATAGCGCGTTCACGTTCTGGTGTTGGTGTTTCGCCATCGAGCATATAGAGATAGTTGCCTGCATGACTTAAATCGCTACGGGGTGCAATCGGGTCATCGCGATTGAGCAGTCGCCAATACGCACTGATGATGGTGGGAACAGTCGCGACAGCAATTTCTGCCCCTTCTTGTAAACCATCGGATTCAGTATAGAGGCTCAATGTCCCGACAGCCATGCGTAGGGCATCCATGAGCGTGAGTTTTTTATCGGCACAGGCTTTTAATAAATCAAGTGTGGGTGTGGATAATGCCCGTTTGCTTGCGAGACGGTCACGGAATGTTGATAGCTCGTCAACATTGGGTAAACGGTCATGCCATAATAGATAGAGCATTTCTTCAAATGTTGCATAGCCTGCAATATCTTCTAAACGATAACCAGCAATTGTCAGTTCCCCTGCTAATCCGTCGATGTGGCTCATGCGTGTGTCGAGTGCAATCACACCCTCTAAACCGGGGCGGACGATCATTTCTAATGCCATGTCAAAATCTCCGTATGAATTGATTGAATATATCAACTATACAGAGTAATCAATTATGTTGTCAATCTTGATTTTAAAATCAATATATAAGTCGTTTAGCCTGTCATTAAAACGAGTGCAGTTAACAAAAATATCATGCCAGCACCCATGCGAGCGACAATCACAGCAAGCGTCGATTGCGTATAGACCTTGAGCAGTGAGAACAAAAATCCTGCGATTAAGGGATAAGCGACACCGTACCACAACATAGTTGACGGGGGGTAACTTTGGTCATAGGACGAATAGAAGATGCCATAGTGAATCAATGTAAAGATAACGGTTGTCATCACCACGCCACCCCACGGTCCCATGATGACACGTAGCTTAGGTAATAATACCCCTTGGAACACAAGCGATTCGGCTATGGGTTGAATCAAAATGAGGAAGACCGCTGCAACGATGATGCCTGTTGTGCCTGCGGTTTGGAATCCGAATATCTCTGGAATGGGTAAAAATTGTCCACTGAAAAGACCCATCAAGACATCAATTGATAGTGCAATCGCCACTCCAATTAACAATGCTAGCGGTAAAGCCAGTAAACCTTGATTGAGTTTGAGGGCTTTCCAGCTTTCAGCACTACTACGACGATTGACAACCACAAAGAGGATGGTCAGCGTTTGCCCAATTGCCCAACTGAGCATCAGTAGGAAGGGTGATACAGCTTGACCATCACCTTGGGAGACAATGGCAGGTCCGATGAGCATCATTGTCATGAGTAAAACGAGAACCGTCATTGTGGCAACCATCATGCTCCACGGTGTATCACTGGCTTCGGGGACAGCTAACTTTTGCATAAGAGACATTTCGCGACGGTCAATTTGGGGTTGGGACATTGATTATTTCCTGTTCTATTCACATATGATGA
>CAYGTY010000313.1:0-4609 GCA_964352825.1 uncultured Anaerolineaceae bacterium | reverse complement strand
CGTTCTGCACAAGTCAGTTCGCGGATATAGCGATTATTCTCTATCCACTCAAACAAGTCATCATAAGCTAGGCGTAAACTCCACAATTTCGCTGTGCCATCCCCTGCAACCGATACAACACTGTCACCATCAGGACTAAACGCAACACTCTGAATTTCATCAATATGTCCAGTAAAGCGTTGGATTTCCTGACCCGTCGCAATATCCCATAAAATCACCGTATTATCCGATGCACCCGATAGCAACTGTGTTCCATCAGGACTATAAACAACACTTAAGACTTGGGCAGTATGTCCTTCAAATGTCCGCAAGCGAATATTATTCATCACATCCCACAGTATCACGGTATTATCTGCCGCACCCGATGCAATCGTCTGTCCATCAGGGCTAAAGGACACATCTCGTATCCAGTCTGTATGCCCTTCAAAACTGCTGATTTCTTCATAGCTCGACATATCCCATAATTTAAGGGTGTTATCAAAGCTACTCGATATCAGGAATTTACCATCAGGGCTAAAGTCAACACCCGTAATACGGAAGGTATGCCCAAATAACCGTGTAAGTGATTCGCCTGCCGCTGTATCCCATAAGAAAATAGTGTTATCCCGTGATGCCGACGCTAACATAGACCCATCAGGACTATACGACACATCCCACACCGCATCACTATGTCCCTCAAATAAGGTCTTAAACTCACCTGTCTCAACATCCCATAATGCCAACACATTATCATCCCCCGCTGATGCAATCAACGCGCCATCAGGGCTAAATTCAACAGCATTCACCCCCCCTTGATGTCCGACAAATTCGCGTATCGCTTCACCCGTTGTCATATCCCACAAGACCAAGCGCATATCTGCACCCGCTGTCACAGCTAATGTCCCATCAGGACTCACATCAACATGATTAATTACACCCTCATGCCCTAACTCCGAATCTGCATCAAATTGACGCAACAATGCTCCATGATTCAAGTCCCAGACGCGCACAGTCCCATCCCAACTCGCCGATGCAACTTCATCACGGATTGGGTTATATGCCACATCATAAATCAAGAAGGTATGTCCAAGGAAACGTTGTAACTCCGCACCTGTTGCAACATCCCAGATAATCACAGCATTATCTTCCCCACCTGTCACGATTCGGCTATTATCAGCACTAAATTGTGCACCCGTCACCCGTGAGCTATGCCCCTCAAATATTTGAACTGGTGCGCCAGCTTCAAATCGCCATAACATCACAAGGCTATCCTCACTTGAGGACAAAAAGCCACTTTCATCAGCTGTATATTCAACTGTCCACACTTCATCAGTATGTCCACCGACACTCGAATCATAGGTCAACAACGATTGCCCCGTACTCACATTCCACAAAACAATCCGACCATCCGCAAAACCAGATAATGCCGTAAATCCTGATGGGCTTAAATCCACATCATAAATTTGACTCAAACCATCATTAAAGGTTGTGATCGCCTCACCTGTCGCCACATCCCATAAAATCATCGTCATATCTTGTGCGCCAGAGAGTATCTGTAATCCATCATCGCTAAAATCAACCGCACGGATTTCGTCGCTATGCCCCTCAAATCTGCGAACAACATCCCCTGTTTCGAAATCCCACAAAATCAATGTACCATCAGATGAAGCCGTTACAGCTTGTGTGCCATCAGGACTATAAGCAATATCCCAAATCCAATCCTCATGTCCTTCAAACTCGCGGATGACTTCGCCTGTTTCCAAAGACCATAGACGCATAATATTATCCTGCGCGCCCGTCAACAACGTCTCACCATCAGGGCTGTAGGTCACAGTGTTTGTCCGCAGACCATGTTCCAATACCATCATCGTCCCCGGAGCATAACCCGCCTCAGCCAGTGTCCGCAGTGTCTGCCTATTAGAAGCCATCTGATTCGCCTCAAGTGCTAGTAAAATAGCAAGGTCGGTATTATCATTCCCCAGTGCCAATTGTGCGCTTGATGCAAAGGCTAAACTCTGTGCCTGTTCTGCATTCACACTCGCAATTGATTCTTGTGTCCCAGCAATATCCGCTTGAGCCAACGCTTCATTTTGCGCTTGGGTCGCAAGTGAGCTTTGTGTCACAGCAAAAACCATCAACACTAGCGACACCACTGCAGCCACTGATGTCACAGTTAAGGTTTGCCGTAATCGTTTTTTAGATTTTGCTTCTAAGGCTTCTTCATGTGCTTTACGTAAACGTTTTTCTTCTTCAAGTCGGTCACGCTCTTCAACACTCTGCTCAACATACTCACGCTCAAATTTAGTAACTGACAATTCTGTAGATTTCAACCACTCATCAAATTGATGTAAACGCATCCCCGATGCAAGAAAACTTGTTTCACGTCCCATATTTTGCCACTCAGTTGATGCCGCTTGAACCCGTCGCTGTATCCGCAAGCCATCACGGTTTGCATCCAACCATCCTCGCAAAAGTTGCCACTGGCGAATCAAGGCTTCATGTGCCACTTCGACTGTCGGGTTACGGGTAATAGGGTCGCGGTCAAATGTCAGCAAGCGATATTTTCCAAACTCATCAATAATATCCTGAATTGCATCATCATCGACATCTAATGAGAATAACTCCGTAAGAAAAATACGCCGACGAGTATCTTCAGACCCTTCACCCAACGTCACCAAACGCAAAAACATCTGACGGACAGTACCCTGTTGTGTCTCATTAAGGTCATTATAAATATCAGTGGCTCGCCGTGTCAGCGCACCCATCGCCCCACCAATTTCATTATAGGCATCAAGCGTCAGCCAGCGTCCATCACGCCGTTCAAATAATTCAGTCATTGCATATTGCAGTAACGGCAAAGCCCCAGGTTCGCCCCCCACATCAGCAATAATCGCCTCAACCAACCCCACCTCAAGCTCTAAATGATTGGCTTCAGCAGGCATCGTAATGGCATCACGCAGTTCCTGACGACCTAAAGGCAATACAATCGAGGTACTTTCACGCATCAATTGACCAAACTCAGGATAATTGAGTGGACGATCATAAAAATCAGCCCGTAAAGTAACAATAATTCGCACACGACTATTCGTGTCATTTACCGCTTCCATAATACTATTAAGGAAGAAGCGTCGTCCCTCCTCATCATCCATCATGGTAAAAATCTCTTCAAACTGGTCAATCAAAATTACCAATTCACTACCATCATCAGGCAAAACACGCTTGACCGCGCGCAATAAACCCCGTTCATCTTCCATCAATTGTTGTAATAAACTTGCAGGTGGGTTCACGGCAATTCGCAATAATGCCGCTTCAAGTTCTTCCATCGGGTATTGCCCCGGCATCTTCTCGACAATATACCAACTATCAGAACCCGCCAAAGCACCTCGCCGAAGACGGGGTATCAAGCCTGCTTTAACAACACTCGATTTACCACTACCACTCGCCCCCACAATCGCCAGAAACCGAGATTGTGCGCCATCTTCACGCATCCGCTCAAGCAAGCTAGTAACCAAATCATCACGCCCAAAAAAGTCATCCGCATCTGCTTCTTGGAAAGCCCGTAGACCTTTATAAGGATTTTCAGGTTCAACATCTAAATCCGATAGTGAATCTAAGGTATCAGCAGATAACCCTAAATCAGATAAGTTAAAAGCAGGTTTAGTGCGATGGTCAAGCTCAGATAAAGCCGTTTGCCCTGTTGTTTTTAGCGCCTCGCGTAAAGCATTTGCCAATGAAACAGCACTTTCATAACGGTCTTCGGGCTTTTTTTCGGTTGCTTTCTGAATCACATGGTTCAAGTCAGCAGGCAAGTCAGGGCGGACTTCACTCAAATGGGGTAAATCTTCCATCAAATGCTTAGAGATTAATGTCGAAAGGTCGCTCCCAGCAAAAGGTTTACGTCCTGTCAATAATTTATATAACATCAGACCAAAGCTATACACATCCGTCCGTGCTGTCACTTCTGCCATCATAATCTGCTCAGGCGAGATATAATCAGGTGACCCCACCATCCCAAGCTCTTCATCTTGTGAAAACTCAGTAAAATTATCGAGGTCTTTTGCAATCCCAAAGTCCGCCAAATAACAGTTACGGTCTTCATCTAGTAAAATATTCGCAGGTTTCAAATCCCGATGAATCACCCCGTTACGATGTGCCACTTCCAACGCAGAGGCAATTTGGTCAACAATCCGCGCCACATCATTCAAGGGCCAGTGACCATTTTCCAGCACCTGTTGCAAGCTCCCACCCCGTAACCAACGCATCACCAAAAACGCACCATTTTGATCACGCCAAAAATCATGCAAAGGAACAATATGCAAGGATTCCAAGTGAGCAATCAATTGGGCTTCTGCCTCAAAGCGACGGATAAAATCAGGGTCATTGACAAATTCTGGCAAAATGACCTTAATCGCAACCTCGCGTTTAATCGAGGATTGATGCGCTTTATACACTGCCCCAAAGCCACCCTGACCGACCAATGTCTCCAGTTCATATCCTTTAATTGTTTGTCCTGCTAAACTCGAAACATCCACAATATCACTGTCCTTGTGTAAGTACGGAATGACAACATACTCTCATTGTCGCAAATTTCAGGATTTATGCCAACTTTTATCAGGATAAGCTAAGAAAA
>CAYGTY010000312.1:0-4643 GCA_964352825.1 uncultured Anaerolineaceae bacterium | reverse complement strand
ATGGGGCTATGTGTGAATTCTTGTAGCCATGCTTTGGCTTGTAAGTCATCTTCATCCATTGCTTCGAGGGTTAAGTATCGTTCCATCCATAGAATGATGTTACTTTCTTGGGTCAGCATATGTTTAACAATATGTGTGCCGACCTGATGCCAGAATACGTCATAACCTGCTGTCCATTGATAGCAATCAATTTGGCTAAGAACATCTCCTTCGAGTTCGACAAGTACATCTGATAAGCCGTTGGAGTGTGACTTTACCGTATCCGATAGAATGGTCATTGAAGAATGTTCGGCTTTTCCCTTTTCTAAGGTTGCCAATAAATTCGTATCCGAGGTGAGGTAATGTTGTGTATTTTCTAGGTAATCTTGTAATTGTCGAATTTCGTTTTTGATGCGTTGCTGGTGTTGTTGCAAGACAGTATGCACGAGTCGGTCAGGGTCATCTGCATCGAGTATGAGCTTGATTTGCTGAAGTGATAAGCCAAGGCTTTTGAGGCGTAGAATAATTTGGAGTTTCTCAAGTTGACCGATGGCATACAGTCGGTAATTATTGACATCGCGTTGGGGTTCTTCTAATAGACCGATCTTATGATAGTGACGCAGTGTTTTGGGGGTTATATCTAACAACTCTGCGACTTCTCCAATTGTGAATGTGAGTTTTGCCATGTTGATTTCTCTGTGTTTCTAATATCGACATGATTAGTATACCCTTTGTCCTAAGGGCAGGGTCTATAGATTTAAATGAGAAATGGGTGAATCATCGAAGAGTTTAATATTATCCAAAACTCTTTAAATATAAGACATATAGCTTTTTGCTAGTGTATATTAAAGAAGTTAAGTAATGAGGGGAGCCAACTTGTCTGAAATTACTTCTAAAAAGCACCATCTAGTCGATTTGGGTAGTCGCCAAACAATCGTCATAGGTATATTTCTTGTCATATTAGCACTTTGGATTGTAGGTAGCCTTTTTATACCTCAAGTTCCATATCAAAGTGAAAATACTTTAATTTATCCATTGTTGTTAATTTACAAAGACTACTTGTTCGTTTTGGGAACAGCAATGCTGATTGTCATAGTGGGCTTTGGATTACTTTTTAAGATTCTTACTACTGCTTCATTTGATAGTTTGCAGACATTGAGTTTACTGCTCTTGCTTACTGTTACTGCTGTTTTTCCTATCAAAAATATATTTACACCAGATTATCGACATCATGATCGTATAGAGGTAGGCGAATATATTTATCAGTTGGGAAGCAGTCATGGTCCAGATTGGCCTACTTTACAATATCTTGTTTATCAGTGTGATCAGAACGGATTAATTTGTAAACTAATCACTATCCCACATTTAGGAATAGATCGCAGTCAGTTACCATCTGGAACACAATCAGATAGAGGTGCAATGTTTTTGATGGCTGATAATAACAATCTCTTTATTTCAATACATGATGATAAGTACCCTGTATCTTTCGATAACCCACTTCAATAAGTTTGAAAATCTAAATAAGTCAAACTGTTTGAAATAATCAAATAGAGCCTACCATATTCGCCTAATCATATAATTATCAAATAGAGTATCATTACCAATAATCGGCATATTTTCGACTATGGATTGAGCAATAATTAAACGGTCAAATGGGTCGCGATGATGGAAGGGTAGCTCAGTCACTTTATCTGTATGTTCCACTGAAATATGTAGAAGTGATATATCATTATCGTTTAATTGTGTATGTACAAATGATGTTAAGGGTAGTGGGATTTTTAGTTTGTTTAGACTGACTTTAATTGCTATTTCCCATATGCTAGCAATACTTAGAAATATAGAATTTTCTTGATTGGCTATGATATTTTTGGATGTCTCACTGAGTTTGTTATCGTTGTTAACATACCAAAGGAAAGTATGCGTATCGAGTAGATACTTCATTCCATATACTCTTCAAAATCAGGTAATGGGTCATCAAAATCGTCTGACATCCAAATTAAGCCTTCGGCACTACCGGGTTTACGAGGCTTGCTTGATTTTTTGATGGCAACTAACTCAACTTCATCTCTATCACCCAATGTGATAACAACTTTTTCGCCACTCAATGCGGATGTGATGAGTTTTTGTAGTTGTTTTTGTGCGTCTTCCATTGTGTAATATGTCATTTTTTTATCCTCAGCTATCTTCTTTACAGTGTATCACATTGAATCGTCAAATCTAAATATGCTACAATCGCTATAAATATGAATCTTTTATAGTGGACACTGACATTGCTTACCTCAACAAAAAGTATGCTTAATTAAAAGGAAATACCTCATGCCAAAAATAGCCGAATTGTTTGAAACAATGGAATATGGACCTGCTCCTGAATCAGCCGCCAGTGCAGATGCTTGGTTGGATGCACACAATCGCCAATTTGACCTCTTTATCAATAATAAGTGGGTCAAGCCATCGGATGCTAGCTATCTGACGGTATCCAACCCTGCGACAGGTAAAGAATTATGTAAAGTTGCAGATGCAAAATCGGGCGACATCGACAAAGCGGTGAAGTCAGCTCGCAAAGCCTATAAATCGTGGTCGGCATTGAGTCCACATCAACGTGCGAAACATATGTATGCAATTTCACGGAATATCCAAAAGCATCAACGTCTATTGGCGGTGGTCGAAAGCCTCGACAATGGCAAGTCCATACGGGAATCGCGTGATATTGATATTCCACTGGTGGCGCGTCACTTTTATCACAATGCGGGTTGGGCGCAATTGATGGATACGGAGTTGCGTGATTATCAGTCGGTGGGTGTGGTCGGTCAGGTGATTCCGTGGAACTTCCCCTTATTGATGTTGGCATGGAAGATTGCACCTGCGATTGCGATGGGGAACACGGTTGTGATTAAACCTGCGCCTTATACACCCTTATCAGCTTTATTATTTGCTGAGATTATCGCTGAAGCTGGCTTACCCGAAGGTGTGGTCAACATCGTGACGGGTGGTGATGAAGCTGGCGAAAGTATCACCTCACATCTTGATTTTGACAAAATTGCATTTACGGGTTCGACAGGTGTTGGGCGAATTATCCGACGGGTGACGGCTGGGACGGGTAAAAAGCTATCACTGGAATTAGGCGGAAAGTCGCCATTTATTGTTTATGATGATGCCGATTTGGATGGTGCAGTTGAAGGCTTGGTGGATGCGATTTGGTTCAATCAAGGACAGGTGTGTTGTGCTGGGTCACGTTTATTGGTGCAAGAGAATATTGCTGATAAGTTCATCCAAAAAGTAAAAGCTCGTATGTCCCGTTTGCGCTCTGGTGATTCAATGGATAAAAGCATTGACCTTGGCGCGGTGGTTGACCCTGTGCAATATGAGACGATTGATAATTGGGTGAAGAAGGGCTTGGCAGAAGGAGCAGACATCTTCCAACCTGAGATGAATCTACCTGATACGGGTTGTTATTATCCACCGACTTTGCTAACGAATGTATCAGCTTCATCAACGGTGGTGCAAGAAGAAATCTTCGGTCCTGTGTTGGTGGCGATGAGCTTCCGTACACCATCTGAGGCAGTGGCATTGGCGAATAATACCCGTTATGGTTTGGCGGCTTCGATTTGGAGTGAGAATATTAGCCTTGCACTCGATACAGCGCGGAAGGTTAAGGCTGGTAGTGTGTGGGTCAATAGTACGAATCTGTTTGATGCGGCATCGGGTTTTGGTGGGTATCGTGAAAGTGGCTTTGGGCGTGAGGGTGGTAAAGAAGGTTTATATGAATACCTCCGTCCAAAGTGGATGAAACGCCCCCAACCGAAATTAGAAGATGCACCTGATAGCTGGGGGGGCAATGTTCCGCCTGTGCCTGTTGGATTAGGGACAAGCTCTACGAATGGTGTGGCGTTAGACCGTACACCGAAGCTCTATATCGGTGGCAAGCAAGCACGTCCTGATGGTAATTATACAAAAGCGGTAACATCACCTGATGGCAAGCTGGTCGGGCAAGTCGGAGATGGCAACCGTAAAGATGTGCGTAATGCAGTTGAAGCCGCCCATAAAGCCAAGAACTGGGCATATTATTCACCGCATAATCGCGCACAGATTTTATATTATATCGCAGAGAATTTATCGGCACGGCATGAAGAATTTGCCCAACGGATTGCGGATATGACAGGTGTGAAGATTGAATCCGCACGGAAAGAAGTAGATTTGTCGATTGACCGTGTGTTCCATTGGTCGGCGTTTGCGGATAAATCGGGTGGAACAGTCCAAGAGACAACTTTGCGTGGCTTGGTGACAGCGATTCATGAACCGATTGGTGTGATTGGGATGGCGTGTCCTGATGAAAAGCCATTGCTGGGATTTGTGTCTTTGATTGCACCAGCGATTTCGCGTGGGAATACGGTGGTTTGTATCCCATCAGAAACTTATCCCTTGAGTGCAACCGACTTATATCAAGTATTTGATACATCGGATTTGCCTGCTGGTGTGGTGAATATCATTACAGGTAATCGTGATCATCTCATCAAAACATTAGTCGAACATGATGATGTCGATAGTGTCTGGTACTTTGGTGATGCCGAAGGTAGCCGTCAAGTTGAGCAACGCTCCGCCTTTAATATGAAGCGCACATGGGTCAATTATGGTGTGGCACGCGATTGGGAAAATCAAGAACAAGG
>CAYGTY010000311.1:0-4710 GCA_964352825.1 uncultured Anaerolineaceae bacterium | reverse complement strand
ATTAGCCGAGTAGCCCACCCAACCCAGGTATATTGCCCATACCACCAGTGATTTTTTCCATACGTTCAGCCGCCATTGCTTGGCTTTGTTCAATCGCTTGGTTAACAGCAGCAACCATCAAATCTTGCAAATCAGCCACCCATTCTTCATCATCTGTATCAATCACATCTGGATTAACTTCAATGGCTTGAATCCGTTGATGACCTGTAATGACAATCTTGATCGCACCACCGCCAACAGAAACTTCAACTGTTTCCGTTTCAAGGTTTTCTTGCGCTTCTGCCATATCTTGTTGCATTTTTTGCAACATCGCCATTGGGTTCATCCCACCAGGCATCCCTGCATTCCCAGCACGTTTACCACCGCGTCGCTTTGTCATTATTTATTCTCCTTATAATTTCCAATATTTACACTATCGAATTTATTATAGCTTAAGTCCGACTTAAATTAATGATTTATCTTATTTGAGTTGGGAATTTTAGTCCCTATTCATCCTGATGATCAACTTCTCCACCAAGTTTACGTGCTTCTGCAACTAAAGGGTCGTCTTCATCCCCTGCATCCAAAGATTCGCTTTCCAAAATTTGAACATCTTTTACAATCTGGACTTGCACACGTAACTTCACATCATGAATATCAAAAATTGCTTGTTCAATAAATTTCGTGCGCTCTGGGTCAGACAGCTTTTCAAGAAAAAATTGTGTCTGAACACCCAATACAAGTCGATTGCCATCTATCATGCGAGGGTGAGCATGTTCTAGTAATGGTGGGATATTCCGATTATAACGCGCAACCTGTGTTAATATCTGCATCCATGATTGATGAATCTTTGTCACAGAATAAATCGCTGGTTTACCGATTGCTGTTTCTTCAGCCCTAACAAATTCATCACCCGATTCAACTTCATCTGGGTTATGGGTTTCTTCCGCTAACTTTGCTTGTTCTGTTCGTGATAGAGGTGGGCGTTGTGGTGCATCGGCTTGTTGCACAACCTGCTGAACAACTTGCACACCATCGTCTTGTAGGCTCTCGATTAATGCCAATTCCATTGATAACTGCGGTTGCCATCCACCTGTATAATTATTGACAGCATCATTAAATGACCGTATTGATTTCAGCAAACGTCCGCGTGAAATACGAGTGGATAAGTCATCGAACATCTCTTGATCTTCTTGTGAGGCTTCGACCAAATCCGAACTCGCTGTTTGTGCCAGCATCACATTCCGCAGAAATTCAACAATCTGTTGACCAAATTGACGCGGGTCAGTCCCAGAATCAATTGCTTTATTAATGACATGAATTCCAACCGAGACTTCTTCATTGACCAGTGCATTGACAAGCTCACGCACGTAAATCGTATTGGCTGTACCGAGCATCTTCTGTGCCAGTTCTAGTGTGACTGTTTCATCTGGCTCAGTCACAATCTGGTCAAGCAAACTAATGCTATCACGCACACTGCCAGTCCCTTGTCGTGCAATCAATTCCAGTGCCAAGGGTTCGATATTCAGCCCTTCATTTTCGGCAATCAATGCCAAACGCTGTGCCACTTCATCCAAAGACACACGCCGAAACTCAAATTGCAAACAACGGCTTTTAATCGTGGCAGGGACTTTATCAATCTCGGTAGTCGCCAGCACAAAAATCGCATGGTCGGGAGGTTCTTCCAATGTCTTAAGAAGTGCATCAAAAGCATTCCCACTGAAGCGATGAACCTCATCTATAATGTAGACCTTGTATTTTCCCTCGCCGGGAGCAAAGGCAATTTTATCACGTAACTCACGCACATCATCAACCCCTGTATGTGAGGCGGCATCAATTTCGATTAAATCTAAAAAGCGTCCTTCATTAATCGCGATGCAGTTATGACACGCATTACAAGGGTGATTAGCAGGGTCTTCATAGGTACAGTTGACCGCTTTGGCTAATAGGCGCGCGTTGGTTGTTTTACCTGTTCCACGCGGACCGCTGAATAAATAAGCATGGCGTATCCGTCCTCGAACCAGTGAATTTCTTAGGGTGCGAGTGATGTGGTCTTGTCCAACAACATCATCAAATGATAAGGGTCTCCACTTGAGGTATAGTGCTTGTTCTGGCAACTGATGTCCTCCATAAATGTACTGTCAGTCTAGCATTGATGCTTGCACCTATCAAGCATCGAATCGATTGTGTTTTACGATTCTGATCTTCAACATATTATGTGAGACTAGAATCTAAAAGGGGGCTTGGAAATCAGAACAAGATAGGACAGGAGTCCTCGTTTATCAAAGCCTAGAAAGCTAAAATCGTAATTAAAAAACGATAACACTATAACCTTCAAGGCTAAGAATTAATCATATAGATTCTAATCTTAATCAGTATGATGTTGTTGCCATAAATGAATTCGGCTTAAGAAATCACTCCAGAATTCAATGAGGTGCAATGTTCTCCACCAATCCGCACTCGGCTGTGAATGGATTGGATTTCCTAAATAGGCAATTTTGCTGTGTAAGGCTTCATTTTCCATTATATTATTTTGACAAAATCCGATTAACTGCTCATAGGTATCAACACGCGCTTGCAAGGCTTCTATTAGGCTAAGATGCTCACGTTGAATTGCCAACATCGCACGTTGTCCCGAATAGATTTTAGGATTCGAATCCTTTTCTAGGTGATGTTGCATCCGATCAATATTTTTATGGATACTTTCTATTTCATGGTACATAAAGTCCTGAACGTTATCTTTCATGTGATTTTCTCACTTTGATATGATTTGTAGGAACTTATTTAGTGACCGTATAGATTCCGCAAAAGATTACTTCTACAGGCTATAATTGTACACAACATCATAAAGACAGTATAGCTTCTAGGATTTCTAGACTCGATTAACCATAAAAAAGGTTACTTCAAAAGATTTTGATGCTAAGTCCGACTATAAAATCCTGTCCCATCGTACAGGCAAGATTGTCCCCATGTGCGATATGCTTAGACCATAAATGACCTATACTTTTTCAAAAGGTAATTATTTTAGGAGATAGATTATGGTTTTAGAGCGCGATACTTATGTTTCAGTCGCCCCTTATGATGATTTGAAAGCCAAAGGCAGTATTACTGTTCATCCTGATGGCAAGCCTGTTGTCTTATTTTTATATGGCGACACGGTATATGCAGTCGATAATCGCTGTCCGCATATGGGCTTTCCACTCGATAAAGGCTCAGTCGAAGAAGGGATTCTGACCTGTCATTGGCATCATGCCCGTTTTGACCTTGCCAGCGGTGGAACATTTGATTTATGGGCAGATGATATTGATGCCTTCCCTGTCGAAATCCGTGATGGGGAAATCTATATTGATGTATCGGCAAAAGGCAATACAGTTGAACATCAGCAAAACCGCTTACGGGACGGGCTACAGCATAACCTCAGTTTAGTAGTTGCCAAAGCTGTGATTAATTTACTTAAGTTTGGTGTGTCGCCTGCAGCCCCCTTCCGCATTGGTTTGGAATTTGGAACAACCTATCGTGGCATGGATTGGGGACGCGGTTTAACCACACATGGCGTAACGATGAACCTTATCCCGTATTTAGATGAAGCCGACCACGCCCTCGCTTTATATCATGGATTATCTGACATTGCACAAGATACCGAAGGCATGTCCCCCCGTTTTAATCCACGTCCACTGCCAAATGCAGAAACCGATATTCCCACATTGAAACGCTGGTTTCGTCAATTTATCGAAGTCCGTGATGCACAAGCTGGGGAACGAGCGATTGTCTCCGCATTACAAGCAGGCGCAAGCCATCAACAAATTGCGGATATGCTCTTTTCGGCTGCAACCGACCATCGTTACCTCGATTTAGGGCATACCCTCGACTTCATCAATAAAGCACTCGAATCGGTTGATAAGGCAGGCTGGGATTATGCCGAAATGGCATTTACTAGTGTCGTGCCGAATCTCACCAATTCACGACGGATGGAAGAATCGAATGCGTGGCGTAAACCGATTGACCTCATTCAGATTTTAGAAACAACGTTTGAAGAATTGGAATCCGCAGTCCATGAGGGTGCAGGTAAAACAGCAAGTGTTGATTTTGATGCTGTCACACCAACACTACTCAGCGATGACCCACAAGCGATTGTCGATATATTGCTAGACTTACTCCGCGCAGGGGTATCTCAAGCAGGTTTGGCAGGGGTTGTCGCTTATGCTGCCGCTCGACGAATTGCACACTTCCATACCAGCAACGAATTTAACGATTGGGATACCGCTCTACATACCTTCACTTTTGCGAATGCTGTTCATCAAGGCTTACAGCGAATTGAGTCGATTGACTTATTACGTGGTGTATTTGATGGCGCGATGAGCATTTATCTTGACCGCTTCTTAAATGTGCCATCAGTCAAAATCCCACAACCTGAACCAACTGATAATCCCGATAGTCTACTGGATGAGCTTGAAGCCATGCTCAGTCTACAGCAACAGGTCAATCAAGCAGGGACACTTGTCGCGCAATATCTCGTGAGTGGTGGTTCACCTCAAAAGCTGATGGCAAAGATAGGGTATCTATTATTACGCGAAGACCGCAACTTCCATACGGTTCAATGTGTCGAAACTGCTTTTAATCAGTACAGCATCATCAGTCAATTCTCAATCGAACACGCCAATCATGTCCTTATCGCAGGGGTACGCTACCTCGCAGCTCATGCCCCAACCATGCGCGCACAAGGTCAAACCT
>CAYGTY010000310.1:0-4723 GCA_964352825.1 uncultured Anaerolineaceae bacterium | reverse complement strand
CACAAAAAGGACTGACAGACTTATGAGTATTGCTGTCGTACCCGTCGCAGGGCTAGGTACTCGTTTATTACCATTAACCAAAACACAACCCAAAGAAATGTTACCTGTTGGACGCAAACCCGTTGTTCATCATATCGTCGAAGAACTCATTGAAAATGATATTGACCAAATCTTATTTATTACAGGGTCTAATAAAGCATCTATTGAAAATTACTTTGACCTAGATGAGACCTTAGTCAATACGCTACGACAAAACGGGAAAGAAGATTTACTGGCAGAGCTTCAGCTTGATTATGCAACCGTGAAATATTATTTTACCCGTCAACGTCAACTGCTGGGTTTAGGTCATGCCATCCAATGCGCCAGTGACTTTATCAATGACCAACCCTTTGTCGTTGCCCTCGGTGATTCCATCATACAGGGAGGCGATGCCAAGCTCATATCCCGTATGCAAACCTGTTTTGATGATCATGAGTGCGCGGCAGTTATTGCATTTGAACCCGTACCAAAAAGCGAAGTCTTCCGCTATGGGATTGCTCACCCTAAGACTGACGATGATATTTTTGAGCTAGCAGATATTGTAGAAAAGCCAACAGTAGAGAATGCGCCAAGCCAATTGGCAGTCGCGGCACGCTATATATTCAAGCCTGTCATATTTGATGCTTTGAAACGCATAACCACAGGTGCAGGTGGCGAACTCCAACTAACTGATGCGATTCGTTTGCTGATTGCAGAGGGTCATCCTGTCTATGGGGTACGCCTGAGTGAAGATGAACGACGCTTCGATATTGGTAACTATTCAGCATATTATCGCGCATTCATTGAATTTGCACTTGCTGACCCGACTCACGGTGATGATATTCGACAGTTTGTAAGCGACTTACTCAAAGGCTCATCATAATGCGTATTATCCGAAAACGTGCCTATGCAAGAGCAGGATTACTTGGCAATCCATCTGATGGCTATAATGGTAAAACGATTGCTGTGAGTGTCAAAGATTTTTATTCAGAGGTTACCCTATATGATTGGCATACCCTCGAAATTATCCCGTCACAATACGATCATGGGCGATTCCGTTCAATTTATGAGCTAGCAGAGGATGTCACATCTCATGGGTACTATGGTGGTATTCGGTTGGTCAAAGCAACCATCAAACGTTTTGTTGATTATTGTAATTCACAGGATATTCAACTCCATTCGCAAAATTTTTCTGTGCGTTATGAAAGCCATATTCCACGCCAAGTTGGATTAGCAGGGTCAAGCTCGATTATCACTGCTATGCTTCGTTGTTTAATGGAATTTTATGATGTGGATATGCCCCTTGAAATACAACCTTCATTTGTACTATCGGTAGAACAAGATGAGTTAGGAATCACAGCAGGCTTACAAGACCGTGTGATTCAAGCCTATCAGGGTATGGTCTATATGGATTTCGATGAATCGCAGGCGACAATGCTGAATGGGATACCACATTATCGCTACGACTCCTTAAATTGGTCACACGATTTACCCCTCTATATCGCTTATCACACTCAGTTAGGTGAACCGACAGAAGTTTTCCATAATGATATTCGCGGTCGGTTTAATCGAGGGGATCGTGATGTTGTCGATGCCATGAAACAATTCGCACAATATGCCGAAGATGGGCGTGATGCAATTCAATCCAATAACATCACACAATTAGCCGAATTAATTAATGCCAATTTTGATACCCGCCAACGGATTGCAAAATTACCGCAGTGGCAGGTTGACATGGTCGAAACCGCACGTTCATGTGGTGCAAGTGCCAAATTTGCAGGCTCAGGTGGGACAATAGTTGGTACATATAAAGATGATGTGATGCTCCAAAAATTAACAGAGCAATTGGGGGCAATTGGGTCACAGGTGGTGGCAATTCGACCATCCGCAAAAACATAGCACAATCTATGGATTTACAGTACACTTGTTCTATCAATTAACATGATTAAGTAGAAAATGTGCTGATGATTCTTGTATTTGATGGTGAAATTATTCACTGGCGCGGACCTGCCCCATGGTTCTTTGTGCAGATGCCTGAAGCTGAGAGTCAAATCATTAAAATGATCGCCAGTCAGGTGAGCTATGGATGGGGAGTCATACCTGTGATTATTCGCATCGGCAAAACAGAATTTACAACTTCGCTCTTCCCTAAAGCTGATATATATCTTGTACCTGTCAAAGTAGCTGTTCGAAAAGCAGAAAAAATTGACGAAGGCGACATTGTAACTGTCGAGCTTGAAATTAAAGACTAATCAAAATATTGAAAGTTTTATCTGTTTGTGTTCGTGTATTAAGGTCAGACAAATCCGTAAGATGATTATCCGACTTCAAGAAACACTATGCGACAGGTGATGATTGTACAATCCACGATGATTGCAAAGTCGTAGAAGTATCATCCTGACGAGATTTTAACGATACTCTTTTAATCTCAGCAAGTGACTAACAACAAAGATAGACGAGAATGCTATCGCCCCTGCTACAAACATCGGAATCAATAAACCGAGCATGGTAACAGGGGTCAAGATGATATTATATTATAGGCAAATACCCAAAACAGATTTTGTGTGAATCCAATCATATATCGTGTTATCGCTTAGCATATCTACGCCCTCCGATGCCAAATATGGATGGTGGTAGATTGATGCCAACCTCCTCAAATCTGATGGTGAGATGTTCTGGGCGAAAGCCTGTGGGACGGAAACGACCGCTAACACGCCCTCGGTAAATCTCTGTTTGTTCAAACTCGAAAATAGGAGTCAAGCCAATCGGTTTATCTTTTTCGCGACATAATACAGAAATTTGCATCAATTGCTGTGCGCCACCCTTTAATTGCTGTTGTTCAACCACAAGATCCACACTACTCTCGATAAATGCACGTACCATATCGACATCAAGATTGCCGTTCTGGCTATGAATATCTTGTTCAATGGTATGGATTGCATTGATTGCAGACAGCCCAGTATAGCGTAGTAGCGTACCCTGTGTATCGTTCATACGTCGCAGTAAATGACCTGTCTCCTCTATATCGTAATCATAAATAACGATATGTTCAGCTTGAAAGTTCAAGGCAACATTGAGTAGTTCAGTTGTCGTGCTTACTCGCTGACCCTTCGGTGAACGCGTCGTTAAGTCCGTTGTATGGGGACTATGGGCATTCAATTGATGATGAGACGCAATCGTATACACAGCCCCTGACATGAAATGCGTTAACCAGTTCATTAGATGCTGGATACCAGACCGATTACCACCGACAAAGAGAATATTGAGTTTTGCTAGAATTGCAGCACGCAGGAACTCTAAGGCAGATCCATCTATCTGCGAGCGATTAAAAATTCTGTTTTGTTTGCTAATGTGAAGTGTCGTATTTTTAGCGATGGGCGGTGTCACTGCACGAATCGCTAAGGTATCAACTTGCACATTCAAAATCGGATGTTGTGTATCCAATCGAATATCTAAAGGTGCAACTAAGGCATTCACAGCTCGTATGATTTGTGCATCATTATCAAAGCGATATGGCAGAGGGTATTTCTGTTGAGCATTTGATGCTTTACCTTCCACTTGAATGTCGTCTGCATTGAAAATATGAATATCCCTAACCGAGTCATCTTCTAGTAAAACCTTCAAAAAGCTTAAACCCGATACATCATTGCGGATATGTTCATGCAACTGTTCGCGTCTTTCAGCCGAGATAAACACATCCGTTGACGTTTGAATCAAATGATCAATTTCATCAATGATATCGTGTTCCTGCTCAAGTGATATGTCACCCTGTGTTAACTCCGCAAGTAACTTACGATAATGCTTATCGGTTGGGGAGTTCACATTTAGCATACTCAAACTACTGATTAGCATCTTGGATAGTAGTTGAGTCGGTGTAAATTCATACCCTTTGGATGGCACTGACGGACTCTCAAAAGCTGTATCCAAACGATGATCTACATTGCGTGCTTGTTGCCATGTGTAATGATATTGTCTGGCAGTGATACGAATGAATTGAACGAAACGTAGGGTAGACATACCCATTGCACGCCCAGCATTCCACAACCGCCAGAGTGGTGTTTGGCTCTTGAGGTAATCATATTGATTGAGCCACTGTTCTTCTATATCGACACTTTCCATATCGCCATCTATCCACACTTCAATTTGGGATGTTGCTTTTGGGAAGGTCTGCTTCAGGAAATTATACAGGCTGACCCGTACACTATCCTCCTCTATAAGCCCGATATAATTGAGCCAGCGTGTCGGCTCTTCGGGTTCTTTCTGAATAGCTTGTTGGAAATAGTCGATTGCGAGTTCTGGCGTACCAAAATCCAATTCGACCGTTCCGTTTAACCAAAGAACATAAGACTGATGATTCATGATAAATAAAGTCCATGCTACTTAACGAACAAATAATGAATGATAAATTCATTTTTCAGTGTAACATATTTGCAATCTTCTAGGGTGTATTACGCAATATTATGTTTCATAATGGTTCGTAACGTTCGGCAACATTTCAAGATATTGATATGGTGGATAATTTAAAAGTCTAAACGAGGAGATTGAGGGACAAGTAATAAAATTCAAATATTAAAAAAGATGGGGCATTGAGTTCACCCCATCTCTAATATATACACTAGGTAGAAGCGGATTGTGGCTCTATGTTTGGTGTATAGTGTTTCTGATGGGTAGGCGTTTGAGCAATTTGCTTTCCTCGCAATCTCAG
>CAYGTY010000309.1:0-4794 GCA_964352825.1 uncultured Anaerolineaceae bacterium | reverse complement strand
TAAGACGGCACCCACATCTCAATAAACTTCAATCCATCGACCCATTCACTGTTGACGACCATCTCCCAGTGAAGATGCGGTCCACTACTGCGCCCTGTATTGCCACTCATGCCGAGAACTTGTCCCTCACTGATGGTCTGACCGCGTGTGACATGGACTTGTGAAAAGTGGGCATAACCCGAATACACGCCATAGCCATGGTCAATCATGACATAATTACCGCGAATATCGAGTAATCCAGCAAATGCGACTTTCCCTGCACCAATTGCACGAATCGGTGTGCCTGTCGGTGCGCGTTGATCCCAACCTGTATGACGGGTTTGCATCGCTGAATTGAGAACGCGGTATGTCCCGAATTGTGAAGTCACTTCGGCATCAATCGGTAAGCTAAAGCCTGTTTCACCCCATAAGGTTTCGAGTGTCACACCTGCTGTAATCGCATCCAGTTTTGCAAATTCTGCTCGTTCCACTTCGGGGTCAGCCAGATAGGCACGGTCACCGGGGATGTCAAAGTTTTGTGTGATATAGCCTGCTGATTCGACAGTAATCGCTTGAGTCACGGTCACATTCGCATCAGGGCGTTCAACCAAAACGGTTAGCTCATAATCACGGGGTTGCACATCAATGTTAATCACAATAAAGGCATACCAACCATCATCTTCAATATAGAAAAAGGGATATTCTGCATTCAAGAAAAAGGTGCGCGCCTGTGTGATATTTTCGCCATCAAGCCGAATCAAACCCACACCACCTTGAATCAACGATGGGAAATAAAATTCAAGCGTCAAGTCTCCCTCAACCAAAACTGAGTTCGGCATCGGGCGCGGTTGAGCTTGGTCGGTGGCATCAATATCATCTTGCGCGATGCTAGATAATGAGAGTAGAAGAATACAACATATCACGAGCAGTTGACGAATGGGCATAAAGTAAAACCTCAATGAAACAGCTTATCTGAAAAATCACAATCGCCGTATCATAATCGCAAATCGCCAATTTTGTAACATCTTTTTCTCTGGGATGAAGAATCTTATTTTGCGGAATCAGACAAAAGTAGCGTGCAAATAGATTCAAAACAAGTTAATCTATTAGATATATCAAAACAAAATTCCCAATTTTGGACTCATTCATCAAGAGAGTGTTTTACTATGACTATTGATTATACATTTCGCCTCGCAACGATTACTGATACAGAAATAATTGCTGACCAGCGTACCCTGATGTTTGCTGAGATTGGTAAAGTCTCGATGGAGACCTTAACAGAAAACCTTAAGTATTATGTGCCGTGGTTAGCCGAACAACTAAATAGCGGAAATTATATAGGTATTCTAGTTGAACACGGGCAAGGGGTGGTTGCTGGATCAGGATTTTGGATATCGATAGGTGCTCCATTACCCAACTTACAATCATCAGACCTCCGACGCGCAACAATCGTGAATGTGTACACCCACCCTGACCATCGTGGTAAAGGATTAGCACGAGAGATGATGACGCGTTTATTGGATATTGCGAAGGAAATAGGATGCCCTGTCACAAACCTTCATGCAAGTGATGCGGGTCGCCACCTCTATGAATCAATGGGGTTCAGTGATACAAATGAGCTACAACGCTTATTGTGAGTTATCTGAATAAGAGTGATCAGGGTGTCAACTTATCAGAACAAAGCATACTACAATAATTTGTAGTTTTAGCTGTTAGCCTCAAGTATCGTTATCCCTTATAAACAAGTCTGTTGTGGTTGCTTTTCTTTGTGTTCTCTGTGTCTTTGTGGTGAAAATCTTTGCGCGTTTTGCTGTAACTCATGACTAGCTGAGTAGTTACTGGCATTCTTCCTTGCTGTAATAGGTCAATGATAATTTAGCATCCAGCGTCACTGTATCGCATATCTGATAGTCTGCTTCTAATACAGCATCATAGAGTCGGCGGATGCGCTTGGGTGGGATATGCCTTTCTTGTGTCAAGATAGCAATTTGTTCCCAGCCAACTAGTGCTGAACGTAAATCTGTTTCTAGGGTTGCATCATCTTTTAGCTCAGCTTGTGGTATGAACAAACTATAGTGCGAGCGGTCAATCCTGTCATAATAAAAGTCTTGGATGGTGTTCCCGTGACGGACAGCCAGCAATAAATCATGGTGATTCGAAAAATCTAAAATTAGCGTCTCATCAGTTGTCGCCGATTGAATCAGGGGGCTATATTCATCAATCCGTGGCATATCGTAAATATTCATACGTCCACCCAAGTAGCGCGACATATCATGCTGGCGGTGCATCCACAAATCGGCACCGAACCATATAGCAATGACAACCCCTGCAATCAGGATATGATAGCGAAAATGAGCGACTGTCACACCAAAGGCAATCGCAAGCGGTACAAGCAACACAAAGGTATAGCGCATACGGTCAGGTGGGATAATTGGTGTAATCGCCCCGATGAGAACAATAACACACGCTGTCCCCATGCTCAAGCTCAGCCATAAACGGAGTTTGGGTTGCTGGCGTAAACTCAGATACATAGCTATCGCAAGCCATATCAGCAAAAAGGGAATCACACTATTGCTATAGACAATCAACATATCTTGGATAATCTCAATCGGAGTCAGCGCATTGTTGGTCACAATCGAGAAGGTGGAGGTATGTCGAAAGCCAGCCAATAGCACAGGCAACCATGGTATTAATGGAAGTCCCCCGATAATCATTGCACCCGTCACCTGCCACCAACGCCGATTTCTCGATACCACAAGTAAGTGATATAAACCTATAACTGCCATCAAGGTAATACTAAAGATATGCGAACTTAAAAATAAAAGTGTACTAAGGGATAAACTGACCCATTCCAACTTCGTCACAGGACGTTGTGTATGAATCACTCGCAAATATGACCACAGTAAAAAAGTTGTTGCCATCACCAACAGGGTATACATGCGAATATGAGCATAATAGAAACTATATAAGGTTAAGCCAGCAATAAAGAGGCTCGCATATAAACCAACCGCACCTGAAAAATGCTCCCGTCCGAGGCGATAAACCCCAGCTAATGCCAATAACCCAAACCACACACTCATGAGGCGAAGTGCTGGCGGTGTCCATCCTAAAACTTGTGAGACTGTTCCTAAAATCAAGAAATATGCAGGGACATGTTGCGCGCTATAGGTTTGGAGGTTATCAAGAATAGCATCAGGAGTAGGATTATCGTTGATGTAACCTGCATTATTCATCGATAATAACTCATCAACAGAAATCGGGAAACGAGCAATTTGGCGTGTGCCTAAGCCAGCAATCACTAATAACAGAGGAATCATCCAAACCCAATGTTGGGTGATAGTCAATAAGTGTGTTTTCATCATCAATTAATCAGATTAACGGAGCGCGCCATGAGGCAGAATCGCATGAACGCCCTTCACATGATTCACCGATTGCGTAATATGAAAATCTACTACAACCCCCATCAAGCCCAGCGCAGTAAACTCATCAACACGATAAAAACGCATCATGAAATTTTGCATTGCTACTAAGGCTTTATCATGGGCAACTTGTAAATCTTCATCAAAGCCGAAGGTAATCCAGCCTTTGGGGGTGTTGGCATAAGGGGTACTAATAATAGGTTTATCGACAAGGTCAAAGGTCAAATCAACCAATTCCATCGGGCACTCAATTGCTGTTCCGCCTATCTCCCCATCACCTTGTCGTGCATGTCCATCACCAACAGAAAATAATCCGCCACGAATATCAATCGGTAAATAGAGGGTGCTACCGACAACCAATTCTTTACAGTCAATATTGCCACCTGTCAGGCGTGGTGTACGAGTTGGTTGGAATCCTGATTCATCTAATGGCATTCCCATCACCCCCATAAAGGGTTCTAAGGCGACGGTATGTCCCAAGGAGTTACGTCCCACCATACGATCAGCATCTAGTCTCCATATGGTCACAGGTACATTATTTTTTTCTTCAATCGGTGTGCCAAACCATGGATGTAACCACCCCCATTTCCCAGGGACAATTTGGTTTACGCGAATAGACAACATTTTTCCGGGGATTGCACCACGAATCGCAATCGGACCAACGAGGGCATGACCATCATCACGCGGGTATTCACGAGGTCTCCAATATTCACCGAGGTCAGCACGAATGATGGGGGGATTACGCAAGGAAACATCAAATTCTTTAATCCAACTGGCATCAAGGGTGCGATAGTGAACAGAATCACCGGGGTCAATAATGGCAATGGGTTGCATATCACGGGAAAAACTGCCGTGGAGTGTCAGTGTTTCGGGTTCGAGTTGATGAATCGCCATATATAACCATTTGCCTTTACAACCTTCACAATACCCATATTTTTAACACGAACATGGCTTTTGTGCGACACCAAACTAGAAAATGGTGTTAGGCAATTACAAGTATGAAGTTGGAGGTACTTATCTCGCTTAATAATATTGGAAAAAAGGTTCTGGCGAGAAGAAGAATTGTTTATTGCTAAAGTGCAAATAAAGCCCACTCATATTAGAAATACCGCGTGGCAAAATCGCAAAACGACCTTCCACTGTTTCAAAGCGGACATGTACTAAGCCTTTAATCACATCAATGTATGTGACAATTGCGCTCAATGGATGATGTGTAGGGTTAGGATGCACAAGTATCTTCTGTCCAACATGGAGTTCTTCAGGTATGTGTCTGGGCATTGTATAATCTACCTAACTAATTAATGTCTCTTTTTGTTACTATATGACAAAATGAGAAAAAAACAATCAGATTAACATGAAAATTGCATTAATGAACAATTTCACAACTATTCTAAAT
>CAYGTY010000308.1:0-4795 GCA_964352825.1 uncultured Anaerolineaceae bacterium | reverse complement strand
TGAGCAGATACTACACCTAAAACACTCAAAACGAGTGCAGAGATGAGAATCAAGCGAAGACTGTTAAATCTTTTCATAAATAAATCTCCTTAAAATACAATAAATAGAGTTGATTATCCTGAGTTCATCTCAGGTTAACTCACAAAATAATTTAATCGTCGTACAACCAGCACGCAACTTCGTGTTCACCCTCAACCGTTTTGGTTGGAGGCAAGTGTTGACGACATTTTTCCATCACGTGTGGGCAACGGTCAGCAAATGCACAGCCTTTAATTTCATCTGTCGCATTCGGGACAATCCCTTTAATCGGGATAAGAATTTCTTTACGTTGACCTAAGACAGGAATGGATTGAATCAAACCGACGGTATAAGGGTGTTGTGGGTTACGGAAAATATCAACTGTTGTCCCATATTCCACCACACGCCCAAAGTACATCACAGCAACATAATCTGCCATCTGCGATACGACACCAAGGTTATGGGTAATAATAATAATAGATGATCCAAAATCTTCTTGGAGTTGTTCCATCAAATCAATAATCTGTGCTTGAATCGTTACATCTAATGCGGTTGTTGGTTCGTCTGCAACAAGAATTGAAGGGTTGCACGATAATGCCAAGGCAATCATCACACGTTGGCGCATCCCACCACTCATTTGATGTGGAAACTGATGCACTCGTTCATGAGGGTCTGCGATGCGGACTTTATCTAACATATCAATCGCGACTTTGAGGGATTCTTTTTTGTTCAACCCCTGATGTAATTCAACAACTTCAGCAATTTGACGACCCACAGTATATAAGGGGTTGAGGGATGTCATTGGCTCTTGGAATATCATGGAAATTTCGCTACCACGAATACTCCGCATCTCTGGACCTTTAGGGTCAAGGCTTGCGATGTCCACAGTTTCCGCACGATGTTTTTGACGACGAAAAATAATCTCGCCATCAACAATCTTACCCGGAGGAGACTTAATTAATTGCATAATAGACCGTGCTGTCACACTTTTGCCACAGCCACTTTCGCCTACGATACCGAGGGTTTGTTTATTTTCGAGGGAAAAGCTAACGCCTTTGACAGCTTGTACCACACCTTTTTCGAGGAAAAAATGCGTTTTTAAGTTCTTAACCTCTAAAATAGGTTGCGAGCCATTTGTGGTTGTCATAAACAATCTCTCTAAGTTTTAATAAATTTATTTGCGTTACAAAATGTATTATTTTTTAGTGTAACGCAAGTTCAAAAAATTTGCATATTTTAAACAGCGCAATTAGCCCTTACTAAGAAAAAATTTGATGGAGGTTCTCTTAATGTAAAAGGGCTAATAACATCGCTGAGTCTTACCTATCCTTTATCGGACGTTTTAGCGGTTTCTTGTGCCGCTCTGTCCTGCGCGATTTCTTCTACGCTACGGGTATGTAACCGTGCCGCGCCTTCTGTTTTACTCAATTTTACGCGTGTTCCATTGGCTTCGTGGTCTGCTAGACGTTGACGAGCCGCTTCGATTTCTTCAGTTGCATAATTGGGCAACCATTCGGCTTGTGCAACCAATAATTCATCTGTCATCTGCCAGACTTCTTCTGGATTACACACTGCACCCACTAACGGGTCATGCAACATCGCTTGGCGGAGTAAATTCACATCACCTGCCACTGCTGCTTCCATCCCCATTTGTTGCACCCGAACACTAACCGAGCATGTTGCTGCTGCTGCCATCGGCAAATCGCCGACAACTGGCATATTAATCCCGTTTGCATCAGCATAACCAGGGATTTCTACCGTGCATCCATCAGGTAAATTCGTGATATGACCTTGATTTGGAACATTGAAATGTCCACGATAAACACGACCTGTTTCCAGACCCTCAATAATAAATGAGCCATGTTCAAGGCTACGATTTTCTTGAGAGATGGTCGGGGGTTTTTCTTTCATCCAATTGGGGAAGTCTGTCTCGAACCAGTTACGACCTTCTGTACAAACACGCAAGTAGCCCCCTGTTTCACCATGAATCCAGTGGCTCAAGTCAATCCACTGATTGATTTCTTCAGTGCGTTTACGATACCAAGGGACATATTCGCTCAAGTGACCATTTGATTCTGTCGAGTAATAGCCAAAGCGACGCAACATATCAATACGGACTTTTTCTTGTTCGCGGAATACAGGATGTGCTTCAAATAATTCCAGCATCTTTGGCACCATATCCATACCACGCCATTGAATTTGAACGTACCATGTTTGGTGATTAATACCTGCACAAATAATATCGACATCATTGAGGGTGACGGTTTCGTCTTCACCAATCATGCCTTCTTTCTTTGCCCATAAGTCGATGCACTCAGCAATTTGTTCATGCCCGTGTTGGATACCATGACACAAACCAATTGTTTTTACACCACCATATTTATTACATGCCCATGTATTCATTGCCATTGGGTTTGAATAATTTAGGAAGAGTGCATCTGGTTTGGCGACTTCGCGAATGTCTTTACAAATATCAAGCAAAGCAGGGATTGTCCGTTGGGCATACATCAACCCACCTGCACAAAGCGTATCACCGACACATTGGTCAACACCATATTTAAGCGGAATATCAATATCCAGCTTAAACGCATCCAACCCACCTTGCCGAATCATACAAATAACATAATCCGCATCTTGGATGGCTTCACGGCGATTGAGGGTTGTCGAAACAGTTGCAGGTAAATTATTGGCTTTAATATCACGTTCGCAGAGTTGCGAGACCATACTGAGGTTTTTTTCTGAAATATCCATTAGTGCAAAATGCGTATCCGCAAATTCAGGGACGGCCAGCATATCCATCATGAGGCGACGGGTAAAACCAACTGAACCAGCACCAATCATTGCAATCTTGAGGGGCATAATATCCTCATCGGGTAATAGAATAATATATATAAGATATAGCAAAGTCAGTTGACAACCGAGCAATTAAAGCCCTATTTACTATATGTCAAATCATTCATAGTTGGGTTGTTTAGCTTGGGGAATTTGTATCGTAATGTAATAGTAAAAAGAAAATTCCACAAAAAGTTAATAACTAAACAAAAATAAGTGCATCTTTGAACAACTTGTTTTGCATATTTAAACAATAAATGAGCATTTTGTCAAGCGTATTCACACATTTTTTCTGCACAAATGATATAAAATCAGGTATAGTAAATAAATAAGGTGCTCATACACTTATAATCTTGACCATACTTATATTAAAAGAATAGACTTTAAGATGAGAAAATCTGATAGGCAAAATTACATTTTAGAGCAGATGCAGAGTGCAAACCCTGACCAAGTTATCTCTACAAAAGACTTGGCGGAACACTTTGATGTATCAGAAACCACAATTCGCAGAGACTTTCAAGAACTTGCATCCGCAGGGTTACTCCAACGACAACACGGTGGCGCACACTCGGTAAAATCGATTAGCTATACGCATAAAGGGAATGTCGGTATTTTACTTGGCTCACGGATTGATAAATACAGTGACCCCTTCTATAACCTTGTCTTGCAAGGCGCAGACCGCAAACTCAATGAATTTGGCTATCATGTTGCTTATATCAAAACATTCTACGATGTACACTCTACTGTGCAAGCTCAAAAATTATTAGAAGCATTCCCCATCGATGGCTTGATTTTGCTTGGCTCATCACAGGATGAAAGTGTCGAATATTTACGGCAAAACGTTTCCCCTGTTGTGACGGTTACGGATCGCTATGGCACAAATGATGATATGGTCTTATTCGATGGCTTTACTGGAATGCACAATATGCTGGGGCATCTCGCATCATTAGGATACCGTTGTCCAGCTTACATTTCTGGTCAAACGGATTTACGGTATGATGGCTTCATAAAAGGACTTGAAACGTTCAACTTCCTTAATGATAAACAACTGCATAAAATCCTGACTCCAAGTCCTGCTGGCTGGATTCCAGAATTGGGTGAAGAAGGCGCGCGTTTAATTATGTCAGAAGATGGGGTTAAGCCCGATGTAATCGTCTGTGCATCTGACCGCCTCGCGATTGGTGCAATGCGGTGGTTACAACAAAATGGCTATCGTGTGCCTGATGATGTTGCCGTGACAGGGTTTGACAATATTCATGATTCGGAGTTTACCTTCCCACCCTTGACCACAGTTCATGTCCATAAAACACTCTTGGGGGAAATCGCCGCAGAACGCATCGTCCGTCGCATCGAAAATCCTAGTGAAGTCTACCTGCACATCACCATTCCAACAAAACTCGTTGCGCGTCAATCATGCGGAAGTAAAAGATGATATACTAAATTATGGTTAAAAAAGAAAAGTTATTGCAAAAAATACAAAATAGTCAGAAAAATGTACGATTTTCAGACTTTTGTAAACTATTAGAATATTTCGGATTCAGGTTGTCACGAATCAAAGGATCTCACCATTTGTACCAGCATCCTAAAATTGATGAAGTTATGAATGTCCAATCAAAGAAAGACGGGCTAGCAAAACCATATCAAGTCAAGCAATTATTGAAATTAGTTGAACAACATCATTTGACGCTATCTGATAGTAATTAGGGGCAATATGAATGAATAACTATCCTTATCACATTAACATTTTTTATGATGCCGATGATGGCGATTATATTGCTGATGTCCCTGATTTTAAGTATATCTCTGCATTTGGGGATACGCCTGAAGATGCCTTACGTGAAGTCTTGATTGCCCTCGAATTAGCAATCGAAGTTTTACAAGAGCAAGGTAAACCCTTACCTGAACCCACATATCGCCCTGCTTATTTGCTGGAATAATTTATGTA
>CAYGTY010000307.1:0-4859 GCA_964352825.1 uncultured Anaerolineaceae bacterium | reverse complement strand
GCAAGATACCATCAGTCGTTTATGCCACCAAAATTGTCGAAGGCACTTGCTTTATAAGCTGAGAGCTTGACAGTTTTTAAAAGTCGATTAATAATAGAATAAATGTTCTGTATCAAGGAGATTCTGATGACTATTGAATTCACAAAAGCTGTTCCTGTCTTGGCATCGCTAAATATTGAAGCAACAGAAAAGTTTTATCAAGAGAAACTTGGCTTTGAAGTCGTGAACAATTACGGCAATTATCTGATTATGCAACGTCAGGGGTTAATGCTTCATTTCCATTTGACAGATGATAAATATATTGCTGAAAATACGAGTTGCTATGTTTATGTCACGGGCGTGGATGAACTATATGCTGAATTTGAAGTCGCTCAGGTGGTGCATCCCAACGGTAAACTCGCCGACCAATTTTATGGTGTACGCGACTTTAGTATTTTAGATGGTGATGGTAATCTCATTAAGTTTGGTCAGCCAATTGAGGGATAAGGTCGAGCAACTCTTCGCTTGGAGGAGTTAGCTTAACCCATGATTCTCTTTTTGACCAAGCCTGCTATCCAACGTAATTCCTCTATCTTGAGAACCGTCGCCACAAACAAAAAGATACCACCATAGAGCGTGCCACTGACAACCACCAAAATTGCCTCGCGGATGATACCAAATGTCCCGATTTGTTCAGATAGAATTGGTAAGGTCACCCATGCAACGATACCCATAATCAAGGATGCGGTGAATGTTTTGGCGAAGGTTAATAACAGGCGTTGTGAACCAAATCCATCCATACGCCTTGCCAATAAAACTCCAGAAATTAGGGCATGGACAAAATGCTTAATACTATCGGCAACCATCAAACTATATAAGCCATAGGTGTCAACGAGGGCGACTGCAACCAGCATATACACCAGTAGGCTCACCACACCGATGAGGGCAGGGGTAAGTGTATCTTTGCGAGCATAAAAGGCATAGACCAAGAGCAAATCAACTGCTGCAAAAGGTAGCCCAACCAGATAGAGGCGTAGGGCTTGAGCCGTGATTTCACTATCGGATGCGGTAAATGCACCATGTTCAAACAAGAGTGCAATAATTGGAATCGCCATTGCAAACAAACCAACTGCGGCAGGTAAAATTAAGGTTGTGGTTAGGCGCAACCCTAAACCGAGCGTATCCTTAAAAGCACGGAGCGCAACAGGTGTCATTTCGGCAGATTGTCGGGCAAGTGTCGGTAAAATCGCAACACTAATCGCTGTCGCAACTAAGCCTTGGGGGAACTGAATTAGGGTTGTTGCCCAATTCATATAGGCGATGCTACCTTCCCCTGTTTGGCTGGCGATATTATAACTAAAGGGGCGGATAATCAGAGTGTCCATAATCAAGGAAAACATCACAGGGGCATATAAAACCGCGATGCCTTGTAAAGCAGGATGATGCCAATTCAAAGTTAAGCGCAAACGGGTAACGCGTAAGCCACTCATTTGTAAGAGCATCTGCGCCAATGCACCCACCATCCACCCGATAGCGACAACTATAATGCCATTGGCTGGACGTGCCACAATAAAAGGCGATAAATCAAGCGCCGGACTCAGATTCGGGATTAGTGTCATTGAGGGTGCGAGCAAAAGGGTAACAATCACGATGCTACCATTAAATACCACGCCAGCAAATGCAGGTAAGGCAAATGAGCGAAGTGCGTATAATGTGCCACTGAAGACAGCAAATACACTCATGAAAATCAGTGCAGGAGCAGTCATACGGAGCATATCAGTGGCTAAGCGTAGGGTTTGTCCATCAGCACCACCAGCGACCAATTGGACAACTTGGGGTGCAAATAATTCTATGAATAAAACAAGCACTGCCAGAATGACAGTGACCAAACTCAGTAAAATCGAGACCACTCGCCACAATTCTTCTTTACCGCGCAAGGTAATAATCTCGCTGAGAACAGGAACAATTGCCCCGTTGATATGCCCACCGATGAGCAAATCATAAATTGCCTTTGGGACAATAATCGCAACCTGAAACGCATCCACAGCCCCCGTTGCGCCAAAGAGGAAGGTTAAGACCACTTCGCGCGCTAAGCCTAATACACGACTAAAAATATTCCCTAGTGCAAGGATTCCTGTAGCACTTGCGACACTTGCATTGGTGCGTTCTTGCTCAGTTTCGGCAGAGGTAGCTTGTAATTGAGGGTTGTCTTCAGCCGATAATGCAGGGCTGTCTATGCTCATCCATTTGACTTTCACTAATTGGAAATGGTATTAGAGTATTGATGTGAATCACCACACTATACACGCGTTTTACCATTTTGCTCAATTGTGAAATTATAGTGATTGTATATTAAGAAGGGTTGATAGGAGTAATCGTTAACAAGGCATCGGGTATAAATTTGATTATTCGCTACCTGCAAAACCAACGAACAATACCTTCAATTCCAATTGTCCAAAGCGAATATTATCGCCGTGGCGTAAGCGGAAGGGCTTCGAGGGTTGTAGTAATTTTCCATTGATATATGTGCCGTTGGTACTATTAAAATCTGTAATGGAGATACGTTCATCCACCACTTGAATATAAGAGTGAAAGCGCGACACACCGTGATGACTGTTCGCAAATGGTGCGAGGTCAATATCAATTTTACGATCGCGTGGGTTGGTCATACGTCCGATAACCATATAAAGGCGCACATTGACTTCAAAAACATCACTCGTTTCTTTTACGATGAATTTTAAGCGACGCGGAATATTCTCATCTAAAGGGTCAGTCTGACGTTCCCGCGCCATCTCGATTGCTTTTTCACGGTCAATCTCATTGGTGATGACTTCTTGAGTTGATCGTTTTTTATTTGCTTCTTCATTTGACATAATAGCTGGTTTTATCATTAAATGGTTTCAATTCGGATATCATATATCATTAGTATAAATTCAGAATAGATAAAATAGTATTAAGGTTGATATTATCAACACTATTTTATCATTTGAATTTCTTGTTTTAGGTAAATGTTGGCTATATATCTATCAAATATAGCCAATTCGATATTTATTATATTGTTACGGCATTCTATTGGGTATATTGGTTTCTTGGTCGCCTTTATCAATGAGTTCGAGTTCTTCATCATCTAAGGTGACAAATGCCATAGGACGTTTATAACTTGGAATATCAATATTGCCAACACCAAATGCGCCACTAACTTCCCAGAAGCCTCTCTGATTCCACCGAATATACCCACCGCGTGTATACAGTTTGATTAAGGCTGCATAGGGGTTTTCCAGTTGAAATTCCTTGACTTGTGGATGATCGAAGGTCATTGCAAACATCAGACTTGCTTGTAAAAGAGCAGGCATCGGTTGATACAAAGATTGTGATTGTAAATGTTTATCTAATCGTTGCAAGGGCTGAGCATCTAGAGATTCATCAAGTTCCATAATATAAATGATATTGGCTGTTATCCAATTATCAACTAAGCCCAGCGCGCTTGCCCACCAAGCCATTCGCCGTAGATATTCTTTAAATAACGCAACATGCGACCACGGTTTGCCTAATGCAGGAGTAAACTGATAAGAGAGTAAACTGTCTAACAATTGTTGTGACTCGGTGTTCATATTTGTTATGTCCATCTATGCAAATATAACTTATTCTCATTGTATGGTGGGTCATCTGAAAATTGCATAAAGATTTATATAACGTCGACTTTTTTACATTTATTTAGTATTTGGATATGTCCTCACTATTGCATCGTGCTATTCTCACATATAATGAACATCATGTTGTATTCAAACAATTAACTTAGCACATATGACAAGACTTTTAGAAAATCGAATTTTAGGCGGAGTCTGTAGTGGACTCGGACGAGTAACACCCATCAATGCGTGGATTTGGCGTATCATCTGGATCATACTTTTATTTGTGACAGGTGGGAGTGCAGGTCTTCTCTATTTGATGTGGTGGTGGCTCTTACCCGAACAATCTTTTAACGATATTGAGGTTGGACGCTTCCTACCGACCATCGGCGCGCTAATTACCTTTATTTTGGTAATTGGTGGGTGGTTTATTCGTAATGACCTTGTGTCGGATGTGGGGAATGACTTATATATTCCGCTCATTCTCTTGCTGACCGCCCTTGTATTCCTTTCGCAACAATTTAGCCGTGACCCCAATACACGCAATAACCCTGTTCTCGGCGCTGTGTTGGTCTTGATTGCAGGTTATTTTGTGATGGGTGCATTCGGCACAATGCCAGCAGGGATTATTGACACCGTCTCACGAGCATTGCCAGCTATCCTCATATTCCTCGGCTTGTCCATTATTTTGCGCGAGCGATTGCCATTAGGTGGTTTGATTGCATTTGCTGTGAGTATCGCTTTGCCGATTGTGATTGCAACAGTTGCCTTTTCTGGACGTGTTGGGCAAGTGTTGGAAGACAATGTTGTGGTGGTTGAACAATCGATTGAAAGTGATGCAACTCAGTTGACACTCGACATGACGGCGTTGACATCGGATGTGGAATTGCGGACAGGCACAGTGGATGATGCGGTAATTGCTACATTTAGAGGGAGTTCCGAACATAATTTGCAATCAGAATTTGCCGTTGATGACCAAAACTTCGCTATCTTGGTATTAAAAGAAGTGCAAGAGAGCGACTTCCAATCCTTAACAGCCATCGGGCGCGGTACGATTGATGTCCAGCTCCCACCTGGTTTCCCTGTATTTATTAAATTAGCGGTAGCAGATGGGGATGTAACGCTCAATTTACGTGACCTCGACCTCGAAAGTATTGAAAATCTCACAGTCGAAAATGGGAGCGCATTGGTGACTCTGCCAGCCTATCAAGCTCTATCCCCCTCAGCATTAGATTCAGGTGTGATGAATGT
>CAYGTY010000306.1:0-4902 GCA_964352825.1 uncultured Anaerolineaceae bacterium | reverse complement strand
AAACAAGCGCAACTCCGTGAAAATATGGGGTCACTGGGAACAACAGGCAAAGAAGGGACATTGCGACAGCGGGTGGTGGCTCAATTGGAAGCCTCTCAAGATAGACTAGAAGCCATCGAGCAAGAAACTGCTCAGTTAAAACAATCCATCGAAGATACCGAAGTTCGCATTGCTGAAATGATTGCCGAGCTAGGTAAAAAGTATAGCGCAGATAGCTAGATTATTCGGGGTCTTTGACTTGCTCATATTCAGAGACCCATGATACAGCGTCTTCTAATTCATTAAAGAATTGGATTGATAAAGTATTATTATTGCGTATAAAGATATTCACAATGGGATTGAATAAGATACGAAACATCTCTGCTGGATGGACAAGTGCAACCCGTCCAACTAAATCTTTGCGTTGGAATTCAGGCTGTGAAAGCTCTTTAATGCGCCCAAGAAAATAGGGTGAAATCATACCACCGAGGCTTGTGTAATTATGAATAGACAAGAGTAAGGTATCTTCTCTGGAGATGATTTCGGAATGGATGGCTTCAACATACGCATCAACATGTTCTCGTCTTGACCCATTGATATGAATGATATGGACACGGTCATTATCACGATACTCAACTTCAACATGCTTTACGGTCGTAGGGTCAGTCATTTGATAGCATCCTATATAAGATTCGCTTAACTATATTATAACTTTGTTTTATGTATCAATAATTAAGCTATATATTTAGGAGTGTATCAGAGGGTAAGATTTTTGGCTTACCCTCGTTATTTAACTTATTCCTCGCTGATGCCTTTGTAGGCGTTAATTTCGTCTTCGATCAACTGCACGACCAAACCATCTAAGAAATCAACGGTATAATCTTGTTCGCCTGCTTCTAGGTCAGTGCGTTCATCCCCTGCTTCACCGGGGACACCATCGGCATAGGTCAAGAAGATGAAACGACCCATCGTGGTTTGTCCAATTTGACGGAAGATATATTCACCAACAGGGTCGAGTCCGCTGGATGCAATCGGATGAATTTTGATACCTTCTTGCCCTGCATAGAGTATCTCATCGGCGTAATCAAAATCGTCTTCATAATCCAGATGGGGTGGAGCATCGGCGACGAGGAAAACGAGTTTAATTGTATCATCACCACGCCATTCAACACTGTGCAAAGCATCATGTAAGCCTGCATTGAGTGATTCAGGTGTATCACCCCCGCCTTCAGCACGGACACGATTGAGGTCAGTTTGGAAGGCTGTGACATCAGGGGTAAATTCATGAACTTGTGTGACGTAAGCATCGTCACGGTCACGATAATGCACAAGACCGTAGCGCACATCAATATCCCCCATTGCGTCGATTTGCTCACTGATGCTGAGGATATTTTGTTGGAGTTGCCCGATTTCGTCTGACATGCTACCTGTTGCGTCCAGTAAGAAGACAACATCGAGTTTGACAGATTCGCGCTCGGCTTGCATATCGAGTCCAAATTCCCAATTGGGACCCATGCGGACAACACTCATATCAATGGTGGAGGATACGCCATCTTTTTCGATACTGATAATCATGTTTTCATTTGCCTGTAAATTTGGATTGGCATTGGGTAAAAACAGGGTCTGACCATTGGCATAGGTACGGGTCTGGCTGATGAGAATATCGCCGCGTGTGATGGTGACGAGTGCGCCATGAATTGGTTTTCTGTTTTCGTCAGTAATGGTGATAATGGTACGTCCTGTCACATCAACATCATTGACGTAATCGCCAAAGTTTTCTAAGGCTTCCCGACGGTAGAGTAAGTATTCATCCCAATCGGCGTTGTCATCAATTTCGCCTGCTTTGAGTGTTGTGACTTGTTGCATGTCACTTTCGACGGCAAAAGTGCCTGCTATACCGCCTCCTACATCAGGTAGGGCATCAAGTTCACCCAGTACGACCATATCCCCATCGGCGGCTTTGGCTGGTGGTGGGGCAAGCGGTTCACTTGCATACCCCTCTTTGTCATGGCTGGAACGGTCTTCACCATAATCCGACTCTGTAGATTCTTCAGCGATGCTATCAACGGGCATGTCTTCGTTGGATTCGGTTTGTAAGTTTGACTCGCTAATATCGTCAAAAAATGTACCACAACCGACTGCGAGTAGGGCGATAATCCCAAATAGTAAAAATCTGATTTTCATGATGTCTCCCTCATTCTGTTTTGTCTTGTTGTGATGTAGACGATAAGATAAGGGGTTTTGTTCCCGATTCATAAAATAAGCGTATTGCTTGGCGTGATTTATGTTAGTTAATTTTCTGATTGTGTCATTTGATAGCCCTTGATGTTGCTGAGATAAAGCTCATTTTTGGGTGTCTTTGGCACTGGCACGCATCGCTATTGATTTGTGCCTGTGTGCCATTGTTGTGATGTTCGATATAGAGTTGTCGAGGATAGGGTAGCATGAATTAGGGTGTGCAAGGTGACTATATGGTCATGTTAAAAAGCGATAACCCCAAAGAACACGAAGCTCACAAAGGGTAAAGTCTCGAAATAAATTGAAAATGAGTCAGTGGAAGCAACATGTCTCTTCCCTACGAAGATATGCCAATATTGGTTTTATGGAATATACACCTCACAGCTGTCTGTTGTTGTTTGGCAGGTCGCAATCGTTTCTCCAGCATAGCGCACATCAAATTCATCAGCATTGAGCCAGAACAGGGTATTCCCACTGGTGAGTTGTAAGCCGAGTAGTGTTCCGCAGATGGCTGGCGGTTGTTGACTGGCACTATTGGCATCTCGCATCCGTAAGCAGTTATCGGCAGGGAATCTCTGGACGAGACCTGTTCCCCAGCTTGTCGCATCCCACCGCCCACTGGGGCTTTGGAAGCTGATACTATCGAGTGCAAGTGTTTGTGAGCTTTGATTATAAATCGTGAACGAGGACGCATCATAGAGCAGTATCACGTTGGGTGGATTAGCGGGTGATGGTGAAGGCGGAATCTCCGTTGGGACTGCTGTGGGGGGTACGTCAGTTGGTGTCGGTGATGGTGGTATATTCGTCGGTGGAATTTCTGAAGGTGTTGATGTTGGCGGTTCATCAGTCGGCTCAGATGTAGGTGGAATGTCTGTATTTGTTGATTCTAGGGCGACGACTTCAGTTGCAATGGGCTCGCTGGTGGGTGCAGTGGTCAGGGTAATGAGGACGACTGGGGCGGCTGCGGAGTCGTTATTATTATTCAAGAGTGTTGGCACAACTGCCAATATAATGGCGACAATACTGGTAATAAGTGCGGCAACCACTTGTGGACTATTTATAGTGTCTTTCATATGAATCTCTTTGATTGAAAATGTAAATATGTACGTCAACAGCCTAATGATAGCATAACTCGAATGGATTCTAATATTAATTATCTTCACCGCATATTGGAGGCTCTATGGACAGAAAAAAGTGAGTTTTGAATCAATTGATGAATTGCATCGCAAGTTTCCCAGAGAATATACAGGGCATATTACAAGGTTTACGTATAACCTATCAATATCGCTGCACCTGATGCACAAGAAAAAATTAGCTATCAGATGCTGATATTCGTTCTGCATGGTAACTTAGTTTATTTTGGCGCATGGAAAAAACATATTGGCTTATATCCTGTCACTGCTACTGTCCGCGTGGCATTTGAAGAAGAATTATCTCATTATGAAAACACTAAAGGAGCAGTTAAATTCCCACTCGATAAACCCTTACCGCTGTCCTTAAGAGCTAGCCCCTTGGTATAGGCTCAATGTATAAATAATTTTTATGACGTGTTTGAATCGCGCAGATTATTCGTGGCTAGCTTGTTGTGTTCTGAGTTAGTATCATTAAAAGTGTCTGAGAAACGTTCTGTTACTAATTCTGAACTGTTATAATAACGATACACTTTTTGGTATTATTTTTCAGAATAAGATAGGAATATAATTTATGCCCTATTCCATAGATTGGTACATCGAGAATGAAGTTGTCTATATTTATTATTCGGGAGAAACGACAACTGATGAACTACGTGATACTTTGTTAACAACAACAAAAATGATTGATGGTAGCTCTCACCCGCTTGTTCATGTGATTACAGATGTCAGTGATTTGACAAAACCATTATCCATTAAAGATAACATGGCGGTTGTTCGTGAGGCTGGATCACATTCAAGATTAGGTTGGTCGTTGATTGTTGGCGAAAAATCCAGCCTTGTTAAAATGGGTATCGCAATTGGTACATCTATTTTTAAGATCCGTAATCGAACGTTTGACACGATGAAAGAAGCAGAATCATTTCTTGCGACTATGGACACAACCATTAATTGGGATAAGGTCAATACAGCTGTCCTTAAGAGCTAGTCCCTTGGTATAGCTAGGCTTGATGTATAAATAATTTTTGTGATGTGTTTGAAGTGCGCGGGTTATCGAATGGTAGCCTGTTTTTGTTTTCTCCCTACTAATAAATCCCCAACGGTTGGTAAGTACGTTCAAGAATATGTGGATCAATTGTGCGATGATTGGGATTATGCTGAAGGCTTTAACTTTGATGGTGTGACGGCTGGTTTACAAGTCAATGAAAGAATTCATGCATTTCTGCTCTGTGTGACGAATGTGGATGATATTGCATCAGGGGATTTGAGTTTACCGAGTGTCTCGAACTAATCTTAAATTTGATTAGGTGCAAAGCGTAGATTGTCTCGATGAGGGTCTGCGCTTTTTATTTACCAATAAGCACTTTGAGGAAGGCTTGCTGTAAGGGTGATCCTTTTTCATAGAGTAATGAGGGTAATAACTTGACGATGATTTGTTGCTCTTTGTCTGGGAAAGATGCTGTTGGTGGGGGGTGTAGCGACTGACTGAATAGGGGGGCTATGGGGCTATGTGTGAATTCTTGTAGCCATGCTTTGGCTTGTAAGTCATCTTCAT
>CAYGTY010000305.1:0-4907 GCA_964352825.1 uncultured Anaerolineaceae bacterium | reverse complement strand
AAAAGTAAACGAGACTCTATACAAAATGATAATTTGCAAGTCCAGCCTTAAACAGTTTGCATACATCGGAGCAAGTCATCGACTTTCACTGTTGCGAAACCCGACATCACATCTGACATAGCATAAGGAATAATCAGTTCGTTATTGTGGATGAGTGAGCCGCAGGAATAAACAACATTCGGAACATACCCTTCGCGTTCTTTACCATGCGGTACAAGCAGTGGTTCATTTAAGTAGGCGATAATGTTTGCTGGATTATCAATATCAAGAAGAATAGCACCAATAGAATATTGGCGCATAGGACCAACACCATGAGTGAGTACAATCCAGCCCTCACTGGTTTCTAAGGGCGACCCACAATTACCAAGCTGAATAAATTCCCATGGCTGGGTAGGTTCTTGTATGATTTCAGATTCTTGCCAGAAATGGATATTATCCGAAAACATAATACGGTTATTTTCGCCATCTTGGCGTGAAAGCATCACATAGCGATCTTGAATTTTACGTGGGAACAGTGCCATCCCCTTATTATGAACAGCATCTCCATTGAGTGTTGATATTTTGAAGTGAGTAAAGTCTTTAGTTTCAATCAACTGGGGAAGAATACTCACGCCATTATAAGCAGTATAAGTTGCATAATAAGTGACTTGACCATCGTCATTGTAAAACTGGACAAAACGCGCGTCTTCAATACCACGACTTTCGATTTTCGAGGTAGGAAAAATTACCCGTTCCGAGATCACATGCTTCGGCTCAAAATAAACTTCATAGTTCGAGTTTGCCAACCAGTAGATGATTTCAAATGTCTTATTCTGGCGTTCTACAGGAAACAGGGGGGTTGCTTGAAGGGCTTCAATATTTCTTTTTAAACCATGATAAGAAAATGTATCCAGCAGTTGTGTGAGCAGATGTCGCACAACATCATTGTCTGCCCCCATTTCATGAAGTTTTAAGCGGAAGAGGTTGAGGTCGTACACTGGGTCCAAGTGAACCTCAGGGGTTACAACATATTCGCTAATCGGATCAAGTAGCACAGTATTCTTTGAATCAAGGACACCACTCCGAAATACAATTGATGATAGATGCCCTTCACCTGTTGCTCTCAAGCTCATAATGAAGCGTAAACTATCGATTCGTAAATTGCTTTGATCAGGATGCGGGATGATTGAAGGATTAAAAATGGCAGCGGATTCAATCGAATATTCCATTGTGAAATAAGCCCCAATAAGTGATTTTTTTGTCTCACTAAGGTAGATACCTCCGACAATATAATCCTTTACTTTATTGAAGTGTTGCTCAAAAACCTCGTTGATGTTCTTGTGCCGATCAGAAAAGTCAAACATCACTTGTGCAAATACTGTTTCAGCGGTTTCATTTGACATGTCTAGTATACGTTGAATAATTTTTGCGCTGCGCTGGGGATCATCGGGTAGATGAAGCCGTGTAATAACGCGAGACGAATCTCGCATAATTTTTTCTGATTTGCGTTTGACGATAGGGTGTGACCGTTTAGTTTTTACCATTAAATTACTTTTCCCAGCATTTGTGAATAAACCTCAATATATTGTTGCACCATTCGATCAACAGTAAAGTTGTCTTCTACTCTTTGACGGCAGTCAGCACGGTTAATATCATTGATTCGATCTACATATCCAATCGCTTCTTCGCAATCAGATACTAAATAACCGTTTATCCCGTGTTCAATTAATTCGGGCATACTGCCTCTATTAAATGCAATCACGGGTGTACCACAAGCCATCGCCTCAATGACTGATAAACCAAAGGGTTCATCAAAATTGATCGGATGGAGCAAGGCGGATGCTTTGCCTAATATCATACTACGCTGCACAGAACCCACACTCCCGATAAAAATAACCTGACTATCCCCAAGATGAGGTTCAACATACTGTTCATAATAGTCTTGATCTTGAATAATACCTGCCAATATCAATGGCTTATTGCAGGCTTTGGCAATTTCAATCGCCTCTTTAGCACCTTTATCGGGATGGATACGCCCAAAGAACAGCAGTGAATCATCGGGTTCAGCCTGATAATCGAATTGTTTCAAGTCAATGCCATGATAAATGGTTTGGATATAATCAAGCTCAGGTGCTCGGTCAGCATCGCTAATGGAAACATAAGCCACCCGTCTATTGTATTTTTTATACACTGGCAAAATATCAGGTGATGAAAAACCGTGAATCGTTGTAATGACAGGTGTATCGGTCAATCCAGCGTAGGTCAACGGCAGAAAGTCAAAGTTATTATGGATGATGTCAAAGTCGTCAGCATGATCGAAGAGTTCCAAAATATGAAGAGCTTCCCAGACTTTCGCATTAATCATATGATCTTCTTCGTATCCAACAGGGCAGACTGCTCGGAGTTTGGCATTGGTTATCGAATCTCCTGTTGCGAACAATGTGATATCATGACCCCGTGCAACCAGACCTTCAGTTATAAGAGAAACAATATTTTCCCATGGACCGTAATGACGTGGCGGTGTACGCCAAGCAATCGGCGAGAGCATTGCAATACGCATAGATTAACCTTTAGATTAGATTGGATTGAAGGGTATTTTCGGCTAGACGGAGTTCTAACCATGACTGCAAAAATGCTAAAGTAGACTCTGCACCTTGATTTTCGTTTGCCCGATCAGGATGAAGTCCGTCACGGCATCCCCCTGTGGTTGGATCATAAACGGAAATGTTCAAGTCATTGCGCCCTAGATACCATTCAAATGCCCGTTGCGCTTCAATATACCAGCATTTGTCACCAGTCATGCCATAAGCTTCAAGACAAGCAGAAACCATCGTTTGTGCTTCGACGGGTTGCTGATCAAACCGAGCCCGTTCACTCCCTTGCTGATAAAAGCCGTTAGAGCCAATCGGTACAAAGTGTCCAGTAGGCTGACTCGAACGTTGTAAGTTTGCCAACCAGTTGAGAGATTCTAAACCCGCAGTTGCCATCGCTTCATTCGGTATCCACTGACCAGACATTAACATAGCACGGGGTAAAACAGCGTTACAATATGCCAGTTCATTTTCATACCAATGCCAGTCATCCCTACGATTGGCTTGATATAAGCCGAGCAATTTCTCTGATAATTCATCCCGAATTTGACTGATTAAACGGTCACCTTCAAAGCGTCGTAAATATTCATGAATCCCGATTAAGGCAAATGCCCATGCGCGTGGACTCGTCATCTCAAGTACAGGGGTCAAGGCTTGTTCAAACAACCAGCTTGCCATACTAATGAGATTGGAATTACTTGAACGCCCAATCACAGTACCTAATGCCCACAAGGTGCGCCCATGACTGTCTTCTGAGCCATTTTCTTCCAGCCAACGACGCCGATAATCCATAAAATTACGGAAGCGACGAGTCTTGGTATTAAACGCATATGCGATAAACGCAAGATAACGGGTGCTTAGAGCTAAGGCTTGCCCGTTCTTCATTTCCAATTCCGTCAGATAGATACTGACAATCAAAGCCCGTGCATTATCGTCAATACAGTAGCCTTCATGATAATTGGGTATTGTAAAGGTTGCGTGTTGTAACATCCCTGTGTCATCTGTCATATGATGTAAATGATTGAGCTTGAGAGGCGGTAATTCAATAGGGCGTTGATCGAGCGGTTTAACTACAAAGGTAGATGGGGAAGAATGTCGCCGTTTTGTGCGGGCATGTTCAAAACTTTCCATATAGCCTTGTGCCACCTTAGACCAAATCATCTCGCGTCCGAACATATAAGCGCGCTTACGCATAGCATCTCGCTTCGGTTCATCATCTAGCAGGTCAATAACCGCTTCAGAGAGTTTTTCCGAATTATGGAAGGGGATGAGTACACCGCGTTCATTTGCAAGAACTTCTTCTGCATACCAGTAGGGTGTGGAAATAATCGCTTTCCCTGCACCTAGTGTATAAGCTAATGTACCTGAAGTAATTTGTGCTGGATTGAGATAAGGTGTCAGGTAAATATCTGCCGCGCTAATAAATTGATTGAGTTCGTCTAAGGTTACAAAAAGGTTGAAAAAGATTACGTTGCTTTCAACCCCTTTATCGCGTGCCAATCGCTGTAACGATAGACGATAAGTCTCGCCTTCGTTGCGTATAACCTGCGGATGAGTTGCACCGAGGATGAGATATACCACATTAGGATATTTAGCCACAATGGCAGGTAGCGCAGTGATGACATCTTCGATTCCCTTGCCACTAGATAACAAGCCAAAACTCAAGAGAACCATTTTGCCTTCGACCCCAAACACATCTTTATGAAAGCTTGAGTCGCTAAACGGCACATCAGGTATACCATGCGGGATGAAATCAATCTTCATCGCCGAAACCCCATAGATACGTTCTAAGAATTCGATCCCACGTTCACTCATGACAACAATACGGTCTGATAGTTCAACAACCTCTTGTAAAACTCTGAGTTGGTCATCATCTGGATGCTCTAAAATCGTGTGCAAGGTTGTGACAATCGGCATATGTAATTCGCGCAACAAAGCAAGGATATGACTACCTGCTGGACCACCATAAATCCCATATTCATGCTGTAAACAGACAAGATCAACATTATTAATATTGAGAAAGTCTGCCGCACGGCGATAAGACGCAATGTCTTTTTCAGACAATTCAAAGCGAACCCGTGATGGATAAATATATCCGCCAGCTATGTCGTTTACAGGTAGAGCAATACAACTTGTTTCAGGATATTCTGATGCAATAGCCTGACAGAGATCGGTCGTAAATGTAGCGATACCACATTGACGAGGTAAATGATTACCAATAAATCCGATCCGTCTGATTGATGAATGTATCGCGTTTCTGTCAGTCATACTTAGTGCTCCCCCCCTCGTTTTCCCAAGCGTTCAATGGCAGTTGCATCTCCTTTATCTGTCGAAACA
>CAYGTY010000304.1:0-4929 GCA_964352825.1 uncultured Anaerolineaceae bacterium | reverse complement strand
CTTTCTCGCATATCCTGTACTTGATCCATCTCCAGCACCATCACAGGTTTGCTCGGCAGTTGACGCAATTTTGGCATCAAGTTTTCATAATTGAGGACACCATGCTCCCAATCAAATCCATGATGCTCGTCCATAATGCCGTTGTTATTGTTCATATGGAGTTCAATCACATAATCATCCAACTCTTCCAGCCAATAATTGAAGCGGAAGTTTCGGTCAGAAAAGAGATGAGCGTGACCGACATCTAAGCAGGCTTTGAGGTAGGGGTGGTCGAGTTCTTTGAGGAGATTACCGATGATGGTGGGGTCATATTCCCACATATTTTCAATCGCAACAATGACATCATGTTCTTGAGCATAATCACCGAGGGGACCCCAAAAATCGACATTGCGTTGATGCCAACCTGTACGATAAAACTCATTATGCAGTAAACCAATATAATTGGCATGAAAGACAACTTGTTTTGCGCCCAAGCGTGCTGCAATCCGTAGGGCATGAGCATAACGTTGATAGGTCATCGCATTGACCCGTTCATCAGGGCTACCCGACACCATATCCATAAATGGACCGTGCATTGTGATGGGACCTTGAATATCGCTGAGGGCAGATTTGTAATGTTGCATGACATCCCGCCAATCCCCATCAAGGATATGGGGGAAGGCAAACGCCATGACTTCGATACCGAGGTTATATTCTCCTGCCAGCTCTACGCAATCTTCAAAATTATTTAAGCCAGCACTCAATGATACAATATCAGTCATTCAATTTATCCTCGGAATATACAAAGTCGTTGTACTTAGTGTACAACACATTACAATCTGTTAGTTAAATGTTACAGTTATAAATTGGTTGATGTATGGTTATAATTTGTCATATTTCCGCTTGAAATCATCATTTTCCCCATAATCTCCCGTCATATACACGAACTATAAAAAAGATATAAAAAATAAAAAGATAGAAATCTGTTTAGTGACATTTGTCAGTAAATTATGTTACAGAGTATTAACTTCCACTAAAGAACTCAATGTAAAATTAATAATAAAGGGTGTGGAGGTACAAAGTGAAAAAGATTCAAATGTTACCAACTCAATTTGCACCAGCAGAGCGTGTCTCTGTTGAAGAGATAAAACGTTCAAAATCTATCGTTTCTGTTAGCAAATATATAAAATTCCTTCTCGACTCTGTTCCGAATGCTTTCTTAATACTTAACGAACACCGTCAAATTGTTTTCGCCAATGAGATGTTTGTCACTATGATCGGTGCGGAATCCGCTGATGAGATTATTGGCTGTCGATTTGGTGAAATCCTAGATTGCGAGCATGCTCATGATACCCCTGGTGGTTGTGGAACTACCGAATTTTGTCGTACCTGTGGGGCAGCCCAGACGCAAGTTAAAGGATTGAGTGGAAATATTTCTACTGAAGAGTGTCGTATCAACACCGTAAAGGGTGAGGCGCTTGACTTATCTGTTAGTGCCCGACCTATCGATTTTAATAAAAAACGTTACCTCGTTTTTACCACACGTGACATTGCAGATGAAAAACGTCGTGAGGCATTGGAGCATACATTTTTCCACGATATTCTCAATACAGCAGGAATTTTGTCGATGTACGCTCAGATTCTAGAAATTGATCCAACTGAAATTAGTAATACAGATTTAGATTTAGGTCAGATCACCACAAGACTTATTGACGAAATTCGTAGTCAACAAGAATTATTACAGGCTGAGCAAGACAACTTGAAAATCAAGGTCGATACTATCAATGCGGGCGTTTTTATAAAAGACCTCGTTAAACAATATCGTAGTCATCCTGTCGCAACCGATCGTCAAATTACAATGTATCCCAATTTACCTGATATCAACATCACAGTAGATCCTGTGTTGTTAGGGCGTATCCTCAGCAACATGATAAAGAATGCTCTAGAAGCTATCCCGACTGGAGAAGATATATTAGTCGGTTTTGATATTGATTCAGATAACAACACAATCCGCTTTGTGGTTCATAATGGTTCCTTTATACCACCTCGTATCCAAAATCAAATCTTCCAGCGGTCATTCTCGACAAAAGGTGCAGGTCGTGGTCTAGGAACCTATAGTATGAAACTTCTCGGTGAACAACATCTCGGGGGTAAAGTATCTTTTGAATCAACAAAAGACAACGGAACAACGTTTTATATGACACTTCCGTTATAAAGAAAAGGGGTTGAAGCTGGTTGGAATTCCAGGATGGTGACTTTAAGAACATTTGTTGTTGGAGTTTTGTTATTGGAGAGTATCAAGTCAATTCTTCTTTGTTAATCAAAACGAGAAACAAACAACCAATGACACAATAGGGATTCTGATGTCGCCGAAAAGATTAGAGTTCAATCAAAATGGATACACGACCTACTAGAAAAACACATCGAATGATTATGCTATACTATATCGAATTTATTTGTGTAGTGAGGAGTTAGGTATAGCATGGTCGGTGAGTATTATGATGACGAGGAAGAATTTGAGCCGATTGAAGGCTATTGTATGCGTTGCCGTGAATCTGTTGACATCGAAAACCCAAAGCCTGTATGGACACGCAAGGGTCTGCCAGCAACCCGCGGTGAATGTTCGATGTGTGGTGGGACAGTCTTTCGCATGGGGAAAACCTATCAACATGACGAAAAGAACCGCCCCGAAGCCGTCCAAGTCGGTGATGGTAAACGCAACCGCCCCAAGCTAGAACGAGATACCGTCTATGTGACTTACGATGAAGCCGATGAAGAAATCGCACAGCAGGTTGGTGCTGACCTCGAAAAAGTCGGGATTGCTGTTTGGATGCACGAATATGATGACGATGGCGACACCAATTGGGCAAGCGGTGTTCACCCTGCCTTAGTCGAGTGTTCACGCATGGTGTATGTGATGTCTCATCATGCACTGGAAAGCTCACCCGTGGTTCAGGCATGGACGTATTTTCGTGAACAGCGTAAACCGATTGTAATTGCACAAATCGAGGCAGTTGAGCCACCTGACCGTATTCGCCGTAGCCCGCGTTTTGATTTTGAGACAGATTATAAACAAGCCTTCCGCGAGATGTTGAACGCGCTTAATTCATGATTCATATTTGCAAATAAAAGGTGTGCTTTTTGGCTGACATCCTGTTGGATGTCCCTACAATTCATTACATGTCAACCGTAGGGATGCACAAAGATGCGTCCGAAGCAGAAAAATGTCCCTCAAAAAATTATATTCAAATGGTGTCTTACTTTTACTTATGGATACCGTAGATTCTGATGGATTTGCTTTTGCCACGAATATCAGTTTCACCTAAGTCTGTGAGTTGAAATTTTGACTGAAAGTCACCGAGGTCATCATAAGCAAATTCGCTAATTAAAATATTGTGATCTGTGAACTGCTTTGTGAGGGATTCAATTCGTGATGCAAGGTTCACACTATCCCCAATGACGGTATATTCCTGCCGTGATTTTGTTCCAACTGCTCCAGCAATGGCTTGACCAGTATCTATCCCAATCCCTGCATTAATCGGTGGGTCTTGTTGTAATTGCCGAAACTCATTGAGTTGTTGTAAATCGCGTTGTATCAATTGGGCGGTTTGGAGTGCGCTGTAGGTACAATTTTCGAGGGTTGTGGGTGCACCATAAATAATCAGTACGCTATCCCCACCAAATTTATTAACGATGCCCCCATGTGCTTGTGCCGCTGCGACAACAATCGAGAGGTAATCATTCAGCAAAGCGATAACTTCATGTGGGGAATGGGTATCTGTAAAGAAGGTAAATCCACGAATATCACAGAATAAGATGGAAACCTTTCGCAGTTCGCCCTTCAATGCATATTCACCATCTTGAATGAGTTCGGCAACTTCTTGACTTACAAAACGTCCAAACATTTCTTGCATCCTTAATTCGTGTTCTCTTTGTTGGAGTAGCTGATTGAACAGTTCGGCGTGCTTCCATGCAATCGCAGCGCGGTTCGTGATTTGTGATAAGAAGGCAGTATCCTCTTGTAAAAAATTATCAACTTTATTTGACTCTAGCAAAATGAGACCAATCGCTTGGGCTTCAGCAATCATCGGAATGACCACAGCCGATTGCATATCTGACTTCATGGGGTGATAAGGCGACTGGGCATAATCATTTACGATAATCGGGTGATTTTTTTCTAAAGCCTTGGATAACAATTTATTAAATGGGATGAGGCGATTATCTGCAACAATATCAATCTGCCCTGATATATTTTCAATCCTGAGCATCATGGCATCATCATCAACAATGCCCATCAGAGCAACCTGTGCATTTGTCCGTCGGATTGCCCAATCAATCGCAATCATCGTGACCCAGTGGGGCGTGATGCGGTAACTCAGTTCTTCATCAACTTGCCGTAGAAGTTTAATTTGCTCAAGCTCCGTGTGGGCTTTTTCTATCTGATGGTCATGTTTTCGTAATCGGTAGTTGACCCGTTCAATCAACTCCTCTGGGTCGAATGGCATGATGATATAATCATCTGCCCCCATCCGTAGTCCACGGTTTATATCTCTATACTCTATTTTGGATGTTATAAACATGAAAATTGTATATTGTGTCGCTGGGTCACGTCTGACTGCTTCGAGAAAACCAAAACCATCAAGCTCTTGTAATCGAATCCCTGATATAATCACATCTGGATGATGCGCTTGTGCTAATTGCCGTCCTTGTTCACCATCCTCCGCGCTGATAACATCATGCCCTTCCAACTCCAAAATATCGCTAATGCCTCTACGATAGTGATTGTCCTTTTCGACAACAAGAATTTTAGCCATGCAAGTATCCAATCAAGGTGCTGATATATACCTGTAGTATAGTCTAAACAACTGGCTTTTATCGTGGATATGACCTTAATTTTGTAAAGTCAGATTGAGGAAAACATTTCAATGTATCCAACTTTGTATGAGTTTT
>CAYGTY010000303.1:0-4995 GCA_964352825.1 uncultured Anaerolineaceae bacterium | reverse complement strand
CGTAAAAGGAGTACTCGTCTGAGGACTGCCTACACCCTACGGGGTACTGAAACTTTCCTTACACGCTTAGACCTTCTTGGTAGAAAGGGTCTGAGGACTGCCTACACCCTACGGGGTACTGAAACAAGTACAATGCGAAGGTACTCGCAAGTACCTCGTTCGTCTGAGGACTGCCTACACCCTACGGGGTACTGAAACCTGCACCTGCGGACAAGAGGTCATCTGCGGGGTTGGTCTGAGGACTGCCTACACCCTACGGGGTACTGAAACTAGAACGCGCTTATTCATGCGCTTTTTCTCCTCATAGTCTGAGGACTGCCTACACCCTACGGGGTACTGAAACTCTTGGTCCAGCTTGTTCAGTTGTTCGAATTCATTGTCTGAGGACTGCCTACACCCTACGGGGTACTGAAACACTTCATAAAATAACACATTCTCATCTTCCAAGAGCGTCTGAGGACTGCCTACACCCTACGGGGTACTGAAACGTATAGATAAGAAATGTAACTAAAAGCCGTTGTTTGTCTAAGAACTGCCTACACCCTACGGGGTACTGAAACCAAGTCGGTGTCTTCGATCAAATCGTGTGACACGCGTCTGAGGACTACCTGCACCCTACGGGGTACTGATGCTGTATAGGTACAAATACTAATATGCCTAAGTTACCCTAAAACATTCTGGTTCAGTCACCAGTTGTATCACATCGAATTACATTCCATCTGTTGCATCCTTGATATATCGACAAACAAAGGAGAGCAACGATGGAATTTCATTTTTTCCGCCAAGAAGAAACATCTGTAGATCAAACGATTGATCAACCGCTTCCTCTGCTTGATGCAGATGATGTTGACATCGATTTAATGGAATGGACGCAGCCTTATACCAACAGTCATCACGCAACTGGGCCAGCCTATCGACCAATTTTCAAACCTGAACATGGACGCATTGCTATGGTGAGTGTCGATGAACAAGATACGTTTGTCTCTACCCTGCTCAATGGAGCAACGCCATCACCATTGCTTAAGCAAATTACACTGCCACGTAATCCACGAATTGCGACACATGAACTTTATGAAATTGATGGCATGGATATGATTGTAATGCTAGCCTGCCAACGGCTCAACCGTGAGATGGTACGATGGTTACGCCGTCTTAAATATATGCGGATTCCGATGATTGTACTCATCTATCAACCCGACATTGATCGCAATCGTGACAAGAAATATCAGAAATTCTCGCACGATACGGGTGTGCCAATTGTGCTATTTGAACCTGAGGATCTGAATAAAGCTCGCAAAGACTTACTCAATGCGACCTTGGGTATTGCACCTACAATGGCAGTCGCACTTGCTGCTAATATTGACCCATTCCGCCCACTCCTGATTGATGCCATTATGGATAGTAAAGTTAAAGAATGTTTATGTGACGGTGTTGCCGTTGATGAAATACAGTCCGAGTTGGTAAATCAGATTTCTGTTGCATATGGTGTGGGCGGAAATACACTCAAACAATCTCAACCCAGCCTGAAAGCGATGATTCAATCGATCAACGATTATACGCATGCCTTTGCTAAACGTTTTTTGATCAAGAATCCTGCCCGCCGTATGCGGTTTGAAAATGCTGTCAGTACTATGTTGGTTGGATATGCGACAACCGTCTATCAGGGTGAGTCTTCCCCCTCGCTCCGAAAAGTAATCTTACCGAAGATTTGGAGGCTTTATCGTGAAAGTCGCCACACTCTTTAAGCGGAGCGTGCCACCACAACAGCTATTCTCTATGGATGCCTTACGTCGTGCTTGGAATCAGGTACGGCGGGGTGGCAAATCCCCAGGAACAGATAAAGTTACACTAGAATTATTCGATGAAAACCTCGATGTCGAGTTAAATCGCCTACGTCAACAACTCATGAGTGAAACATATACACCTCATCCTGTTCGCCAGTTTTATATCAAAAAGGCATCGGGGAAACTTCGACCGATAAGAGTCTGGACAGTACGCGATCGTATTATCCAGCGTGTGATTGTTGATTATATGACACCGATTCTGGAACATAACTTTCTTGATTGTAGTTATGGATTTCGCCCCGGCAAATCAGTCAAAAGTGCGGTTGAAGCAATTATAACAGGTCGCGATGCTAATCAACTTTGGGTACTTGATGCAGACATTAGCGATTGCTTCAATACAATTGATTTGAAATTGTTGATGAGAGAAGTCAAGCGAACGATGCCCGTTCAGGTTGTGATAAAGCTTATCGAACAGTGGCTTTACACACCGATTGAGGGGCAAGCACATACCGTTGCAGGTGTATCGCAGGGTGGTGTGGTATCTCCGTCATTGGCAAATTTATACTTGCACCGTTTCGACGAAATGTTAATCGCATCCTTACCTCAATCAAAACTGGTACGCTTTGCCGATGACTTCATCATTCTCAGTGCCGATGAAGACCAGGCTATCTGGAGTCTTGAGGTGGCTCGACGCTCTCTCGCAAATTTGAAACTTAAGTTAAATATGCGCAAAACACAGATTGTACATTTTGATGAAGGATTCAATTTTCTCGGGTATCACTTTTTAGGGAATACAGCAGAGAAAGGATAAACCATTGTGCAAGTTTATGTACATGAGCAAGGAAGTTATGTTCGTAAAAAGGGTGGGCTAATGCTTGTCACCAAAGGCAAAGATAAGCTTAAACAGTTACCACTGAAGAAACTGGAACAATTGGTATTGATGGGCAACGTACAATTGACGACACAGGCGGCTAAATACTTTTTGGATACAGGTGTGGATGTCGTTTTTATGACGACATATGGACGCTATGTAGGACGATTAGATAAATCCGAATCCAAATTTTCTAACTTGCGCCGGTTACAAATACGTTTAAGCGATAACCCACAACACAGTTTGGAGATTGCACGTCAAGTGGTTGTCGGAAAGATAAATAATCAACGGGTTGTACTCGCGCGACGTGCTAAAGAGGATGCTGATGCCGCCAAGGCACTTGCAAGTATGCTAGAGTTGCTCCACCAAGTTGAGGTGGCAAGAACACCTGACCAGCTACGAGGGATTGAAGGGAGCGCTGCCGCTTTTTATTTTGCAGGAATTCGTACATTTTTCCCTGCTGAATGGGGCTTTGAAAAACGTCAATATTACCCACCACCCGATCCAGCGAACGCCCTCTTAAGCTACGCCTATACATTGCTACTCAAAGATGTAAAAACGCATTTACAAATTGTTGGGCTCGACCCATCATTTGGATTCTTCCATGTCCTTGAGAACAATCGTCCATCTTTAGCATTGGATATGATGGAGGAGTTTCGTCCATCGATTTCTGACATTGTTGTGTTGAGTCTCGTGTTGCAAAATCATATTACACTACGTGACTTTGAACGTACCAAGGATACTGGATTACCCGTACGCCTATCATCAAAAGGTGAAGAAGCTCTCATCCGTGCATACGAAGAGCGTATGAATGACCGTGTCTATCACCCGATTGCGAATGGCGAAACCAGCTACCGCAATGCGATTGAATATCAGGCTCGACAGATGCGTTGGATTGTGGAAGGACGTTCTATCGATTATCAGACCCTACAGTTGCAATAAATTAACACGAATCATTTCGCATCATCGGGAAGGAGAAAATACATATTCCCGATGATCATTCATTGAATCGACTAGACAAAAGGAAGCACACGATGGCAAACATGATTTTATTGGGAGAGGGTGGAAGTATTAATCCTAAACATGTGATTGCAGTGGCACATGCTAAATCTGAACCCATTAAACGGATGTTGAAGATGTTACCCGCGACACAAATCCTTGACCTAACATATGGCTATCCACGCAATACTGTTGTGGTTTTAGACAATGGCATGTTGGCAATCACGAGCTATACAATTGACCAAATGACACTCGCTGTTCAATATGAGCGACAGGTAAATGAAGATGAACTCATCCCGTTTTAGCAGTCTGATTATCTATGCTGATGGTTCATGGACACCCATGGGAGCAGGGGCAGGAATTATCATTATGGACAGCGTCGGTAGATTACTTCATATTGAAAATCGCCTTATCACGGTCAATGATAATAATGAAGCTGAATATGCTGCCTTATTGCTAGGCTTACAAACCGCAATCCGACTAGATGCAGATGTGGTTGAGCTTCGGATGGATAGTGAAGTCATTGTCAAACAGATGCTCGGTGATTATGCTGTGCGTAGTACTGCCCTTAAAGAGTGGCACTGGCAAGCTTGTCACCTCGCAATGGAATTGACACGAGTGCGCTATCATCGGATTCCCCGTAATCATAATGCACTGGCTGATGCTTTGGCTGGTGAGGCTTCTGCAGGGCGACATTGGAAGATTGGGGTGGCATGATGTACTGGATTATTTGCTATGATATTCGTGACAACAAGCGTCGGACTAAGATTGTCAAAGTCATGGAAAGTTATGGTATTCGCGCTCAATATAGTGTATTCGAATGTGACATCAGTGATCGTCAACAAATGACAATGCAAGGAGAGTTGGAGAAAATTATTGATAAAGAAGAAGATGATATTCGCTTTTATCCACTTAATGGCGCAGACATCAATCGTGTCAAGACACTTGGGGACAAAACGCGACTTCATTTCGATACTGATATCGAAATAATCTAGGATTCATAGGTGGGGTTACCATGACTCCACCTTTTTTATCCGCTATCATTGCCCCTGCCAGACCATAACTAAACTACCCCTGTCCAATACCAAACAATCTCATCATATTATTTTTTGTTAAACATTGGCACCCCAGTGACACCAAGTTAGATAGCATCTTTTTTAGCCTATATTTCAACCAAAAAAATGCCTTAAACTTACTTTACACCTAACTCAAGAACTTCTTCCTCTGAATAGTGGAGTCATGACATTGACACAGAAATAGATCTTTTATGACCTCTATATACCCCGAAAACGTGACACAAGGTCGGATAGCGGGTATTTTGATAGTTGAAGCGAGTATTTG
>CAYGTY010000302.1:0-5030 GCA_964352825.1 uncultured Anaerolineaceae bacterium | reverse complement strand
CCATCGACTGTACCAACCAAATTTACAGAGCCTGTTAATGTTTCGCGATTAATCTCAATTTGAATGGTATCGCCATCACGGACTTTACCAATCACACCACCAGCCAATGCCTCAGGACCGACATGCCCAATACATGCCCCTGTCGATACACCCGAAAAACGCGCATCCGTAATAATTGGGACGTGTTTTCCCCATGGGATAAATTTTAATGCCGATGTCAATTGATAAGTTTCTTCCATGCCTGTGCCTGTTGGACCAACTCCAATTAAAACCAAGACATCGCCTGATTGTATCGGGTTGTCGGATTGTCCTTTAACCGCACGAATTGCGTCCCGTTCTGAGGTAAATACACGGGCTGACCCCGTATGACGATACACATTGTCCTCATCAATAACGGATGGGTCAATTGAAGTTGCTTTGATGACTGAGCCTTGTGGGGCAATATTGCCAACTGGAAAAACAACAGTACTCGATAATCCATTCTTACGTGCCGTATCAGCCGACATAATCACATCATCAGGGTTAATCTGGTCACTTGCACTCAGTCGCTCTCTTGCAAGTTGGCGACGTTCACTATCTTTCCACCAATCCAAAACCGTATCGAGGGTATCCCCTGTGACTGTCATCACATCGGTATTGAGTAAGCCCATATCACGCAAATGCAACATGACTTCTGGGACACCGCCCGCCATGTAAACTTGTACTGTGGGATGGTTTTTCGGACCATTCGGTAGCGCATCGACCAAACGAGGGGTACTCCGTGTGACACGAATCCAATCATCGACGGTTGGCATTTTTAACCCTGCCGCATGGGCAATCGCTGGGATATGCAATAAGAGGTTCGTCGAACCCCCAAATGCAGAATGCAATAACATCGCATTTTCAAGTGATTCTTGTGTGATGATATTTGCGAGGGAAATACCTGTTGCCTTCATATGAATAAGAGCTAGTGCTGAGCGTTTTGCCATATCCAACCAGACATCTTCGCCTGATGGAACAAGTGCGCTATGCGGTAAAGACAATCCAAATGCTTCTGCTACAACTTGAGCAGTAGCCGCTGTCCCTAAAAATTGACATCCACCACCCGATGAGCCACAAGAACGACATCCCATCTCTGCGGCATAGTCGAGGCTAATCATGTCATGGGCAAATCGTGCGCCAATTGTTTGTACTGTACCTGCATCTTCCGCACCTTCGGCAGGGAGTGTCACACCACCCGGCACGATAATCCCCGGCATGTCGGTACAACCAGCCAAAGCAATCATGGTTGCAGGGAGTCCCTTATCACAGGTCGCAATTCCCATCACGCCATCACGAGTTGGCAGCGAGCGGATTAATCGGCGCATGACAATCGCGGCATCATTACGATAGGGCAAACTATCCATCATCCCTGTCGTTCCCTGTGACCGCCCGTCGCATGGGTCAGAGCAATATACCGCAAATGGAATCGCATTTTGTGCGCGAAGGGTTTCTGCAGCTTCTCGAACCAATAAACCCAGTTCCCAATGCCCAGTATGATAACCCAGTGCAATAGCAGACCCATCCTCGCCACGTAATCCCCCCTGTGTACTGACAATCACATATTGCTCACGATTGACTTCTTCAGGATGCCAACCCATCGCGACATTTTGGGTCATCGCAAACATATTACCGCTCGGCTCATTGAGGAGCATGTCTTCATCTAATGGGAGTTTACCATCTGTACCTTGCCCCTTTGTTCGGGTATAGCGCACTACATTGGGGTCGCCGTATAGATCATCATGTGAGGGTTGTTTGGATAGGGTCATTTTAATCTACTTTCTATTCATCAAGAAGCAACCATTCAATCGCTTGCTCTTCTTGGTTGGATTTGAAAAACTCACGTTTAAAAGTAGGTGGCATTAACCCACCTAAGTGATTTACTTGACTCACTAATTCTTCATCGTCTGATAAATAAGCTAATCGACAGATATAATTATCATTAGGAATTAGGTTTTGTCGCCGTGCATCAATCGTATTTGAAACAGTGGATTTTAGTTCGGGAAATGCTATAAGTCGGAAGTCCGATAAAATACGAATAGCGATAGGTGTTATGGATGATTCTTGAATTGTTTTCTGATAAACATTAAAAAATAACTGACTATATGCGTCTACACTCTCTTGAGAATTATCCATCCAAATGACGTGATGAATACCCGATTCTAAAATTATATGTTTGAAGTATTCGTTCATGGTCAATTACTTTTGGCTAGAAATAAAAATTTATTTGATTATAACATCATTCGTCTGCCAATAACCACGCAATAGCTTGTTCTTCTTCCGTGATTTTGAAATACTCACGCTTATAATTAGTAGTCGTTAGCGACCCTACTTTGTCTATCAAGGTGTATAAATCCTCACTATCAGACAAATAAGCAAGCCGATAAATAATTCGCTCTCTCGCACTTAATAAACGCCGACGAGAATCAATTGTAGTCGATACAATATCGGTAAACGGCGGTAATGGTGTGTGTCGAAAATCTAATAAAAAACGTATCTGAATCGGTGTTGATGGGGTTGGTGCAAATTGTTGAATTGAATTATGGATGATTTGCGAGAAGATTTGACTATATGCTTGTACAGCATCAGCTGAATTATCCTGCCAAATCAAATGATGGATACCAGAGTCTAAAGCCAAATACTGAATATATTCACCCATTTTATTACCCTGCTGATTTATTATAATCAAATACGGCTTGTTCAAATTCTACCCATAATCATAAAAACTGATTAGTTTTCTGCTAACCAAGTAATTGCTTCCTCTTCTTGATCTTCACTAAAGAAACTCCGATTACCACCAATGCGGTTAATGATTGCAAAGTTCTTCATCAATATTTCTACTAAATGGTCAGATGCTAAATAAGCCGTTCGAAATGTAATATCTTTACGAGGATTCGATTTTTTTAACGCATCAGCTAATATCTGAAAAGGGGGCGCACCCGACCGACGTAAATCAATAAGTACCCGAAAAACCGAATCTTTAGGCAACTCAGAATTTAACTGCCGATAATATTCAGCATGTTCATAAACAGCTTCTCGCGAATTATCTAACCACAAAAAATGATGTATATCAGGTTCTATAACAATATATTTGACATGTATAGACATCATGTACTCCTTTTGAAGAGCGTTCACAATTATTATATAATATACAATCAATGATTGGAGTATAACATGTCAGTTAAACGATTCAAAAATAAAGTTGCAATTGTCACAGGTGCAGGTGAGGGAATTGGTTATGAGGTTGCGCGCCAACTGTGTGAACAGGGTGCATCTGTTTTACTAAATGACTTAATTGAAGACCGTGCCAAAGACGCTGCTAGTGCAATACAAAAAGAGACGGAATCCAAGTGTGTTGGGGTCGGGGGTGATGTTGCTGATATTGAAACGGTAAGAGGTTTAGTCACGCAAGCCGTAGACTACTTTGGCAAACTTGATATTTGTGTTTGCAATGCAGGTTTGACTTTATGGGGGGACTTCTTTGAGTATAAACCTGAAGATTTTGAACGGGTTTTGAATGTCAATTTGCGTGGTTCGTTTTTCTTAACACAAGCAGCAGCCCGTCAACTCCGCCAACAAGGGGAAGGTGGGGCTATTATCCTGATGTCCTCTGTCACAGGGCATCAAGCTATACCCTATATTGCCACCTACGCCATGACCAAAACTGCATTAGAGATGCTTGCGAAAAATCTTGTACTTGAACTGGGTGAACATGGCATCACAATAAATACAGTTGCTCCGGGGGCAGTTGTTACACCGCGCAACTTGAAAGATGATCCAAATTATGCTGAAAATTGGGGTGGGGTGATTCCAATTGGAGAAATCATCCAAACCGAAGATATAGCCAACGCCGTGTTATTCCTTGCTTCTCCAGCTTCTCGGAAAATTACAGGACAGACAATTGTTGTAGATGGTGGCTGGACAAGTTATAGTCCAACACCGAATATGGATTATGCTAAAGATTATACAAGTTAATCAACAATCAATGATTATATTCGATACGTGGTACGCATATAATTTATATCGCACCACGTTTTACTTATTGTCATCAATTGCCTAATTAATTTGTACTGCTTATCCAACGTCCCGGGATGTCAATAACAGTACGTGCAATCTCTTCGTGGCTATCCATATCGGCTGTTTGGTAGACATATTTACGCCCATCTGTACTTGTCATACCAACATGTTGTCCGTCTTTATCTAATGCAACTAAATTCATCCCACCGATATAATCGCCACCGAGGTCGCGTAAGTCTTCCATTGCACGTTTGGCGGCATCATGAACGCTCATCCCCATCTTCATATAAAAGACAACACTATGTGCTGTACTTGCCCGAATTGCCATTTCACCCATACCTGTACATGCACACGCACCATAGCGATTATCTGCATAATTTCCTGCACCAATAATCGGCGAATCACCTAAGCGTCCGGGGTATTTCCATGCCCAACCACTTGTACTCACACCTGTACAAATATCGCCATATTTATCGATTGCAATGAAATTGACCGTACTGGTAACACGCTCTGGGTCTGTCGCTAGTTTGACCCAATCTTGTAGAGGGGTATCATCATTAAGTGACGCAAAAGTCTCGATGGAACTACTTTGTGTGAGGCGTTTTTCCCATACAGCTTTCACCTCATCAGTCATCATAGAGTCCCAGTGTTCTGCACCAATCTCACGAGCAAAACGCTCCGCACCATTCCCAGCTAACAGAACATGTGGGAGCTTACGGTCAATAATTTGACGCGCGACTGAAATCGCATAAGGGAATCCTTTCATCGCAGCAACTGCACCTGAGTTTAAGGTTTTACCATCCATAATACTGGCATCCAACTCAAGCTCACCGATAATATTAGGCCAACTATTATAACCAACTGTGTGGTCTTCTGGATTAGCTTCCACCAGACGAATACCTACCTCAACTGCATCTATTGCCCGCCCGCCATTCTTTAAAACATCCATCGCTTGTGTGATACCAACATCACCATTTCTGCTCGCAATAATAATC
>CAYGTY010000301.1:3948-5036 GCA_964352825.1 uncultured Anaerolineaceae bacterium | reverse complement strand
CACTTAAAGCGGCTGGGTTGGTTGCATAATTCTGAACTGAAATTTCGCACTCCTCTGAATCAATTAAGATAGGGCAAGGTTGCTCTATCTTTTTTGTATTGCTCCAAGATTGGCTATACTTAAGTGGATTTTGAAAAAATACATCACACTTACGAAGGGGTGAGACATGATAGGCTTCCCAACATTATCAGATACAAAACGGATGCAACGTTTACAACTGCCATCAGGTCAATTACGGATGGTACTGGATACCGATACCTATAATGAAGTCGATGACCAGTTTGCATTAGCTCATGCGATACTGTCACCAGAACGGTTAAAAGTAGAAGCCATTTATGCTGCGCCATTCCATAATTCACGCTCATCAAGCCCAGAAGATGGGATGCTCAAAAGTTATGACGAAATTTTGCTTTTGCTGGATAAGATGAAAATAGCCTCTGACCAATATCCTGTTTTCAAAGGGTCTACTCAATATCTGCAATCCACATCACAACCCCAACAAACTGATGTTGTCGATGATCTTATTCAACGCGCGATGAATAGCCCTGATGATGACCTCCTCTATGTGGTGGCGATTGGTGCGATTACGAATATTGCAAATGCTTTATTGATTGAACCCCAAATAATCGAAAAAATAGTTGTTGTTTGGCTCGGTGGTCATGCGCTCCATTGGGAACATGTGCGTGAATTTAATTTGAAACAAGATGTACTATCGGCACAAGTTGTTTTGAATAGTGGTGTTCCTTTTGTGCTTGTACCGTGCGGTGGGGTGACCACACACTTGCAAACGAGTGTTCCTGAACTTGAGCATTACTTACGTGGTAAAAATGATATTTGTGACTATCTGATTGACATTGTTGCGTCCTACGAAGGCAACCCTGATGGATGGTCAAAGGTGATTTGGGATGTGGCAACAACAGCGTACTTGATTAATGCGGATTGGGTGCCGACACAATTACGCCATACTCCGATTTTGACAGACCAGATGACATGGAGTGTGGATTCGTCACGGCACTTGATGCGCTATGCTCACTATCTTCATCGAGATTATATCTTTGCGGATTTATTTGGCAAGCTTGCGAATATGA
>CAYGTY010000301.1:0-3848 GCA_964352825.1 uncultured Anaerolineaceae bacterium | reverse complement strand
TCCCCTCATAGTCTACTTATCTTGTGTTCAGTACGTCTAACTAAAGTTATTGTAATTATTATCATAAGGGAAATGTTATGTCAGACAAATATACAGGTAAGGCAGATGACCGTCGGTATGAAGGTGAAGAGGTCGATATTACCTACAACCTCAAACGTTGTATTCATGCAAAATTTTGTGTCAATCGGCTATCAGAGGTATTTGATATTGAAAAACGCCCGTGGATTGATGCCAGTGGGGCAGGTGCAAATCAAGTGGCTGAGGTTGTCGAGATGTGTCCATCGGGGGCATTGCATTATGACCGTAAAGATGGTCAAGCAGGGGAAGCGACACCAACCGTTAATCGCATTATTGTCCATCAAGACGAATACCTTCAATTTGTTGGTGACTTAGAAATTCATGGTGCAGATGTTGCCATCGAATCAGAAACACGCGCATCATTATGTCGTTGCGGTGCATCGGATAATAAACCGTTCTGTGATAATTCCCATCGGAAAATTAAATTTGAAACACCTGCACTCGATGTTGTTAAAGTTGATGAATCGGCAGAACAGGGCGGTCAGGTCGTTGTGATTGCTCATGCAAGTGGACCTGTTGAAGTTACGGGCAATTTCCAAATTGAAGATACTGAGGGGCAAGTTATCTTTACAGGCACAAAGACATGGTTATGCCGTTGTGGCGGTTCAGGTAAAAAACCATTTTGTGATGGGACACATAAAAGTAATGGTTTTGTTGCAGATTAGTGATTCACTGATATTCTTCTTTATAATGTAGACAAATAAAAAATTGCGAGGGAAATGATGTCAGAACAACACTATGAGGTCATTCATAATCCAGATAAAAAACGCTTTGAAATTCACTTAGATGGTGAATTGGCGATGGTTGAATATTTGCTAAATAAAACAAATATCATCTTCACGCATACAGAAGTCCCTGTTGCGTATGAGGGGCAGGGTATTGGTAAGATTCTTGCTGAATATGTTCTAAACTATGCGAAGGAGCAGGGATATAAAGTCCAACCCTTGTGTCCATTCATCAAAGCCTATGTGCAACGTCATCCCGAATATCAAGATATTTCTTGGGGATTCTAGATTATCTGATGGGATAGATTCATCATAATTTATCCCACTTCAACTTTTTCTCAATTGCCTCTGCTTTAAAGTCAGCCTAATAACTATAATCATCAGACTTATCAAAAAATAAATCTCCCGTTTCGACTCCAGTTCCTGTGATACTATCTAATTATGTCTTGATTTATTTTTCACCGAAAGGTTCTTCATGGTCTTGATGGAAGACAATACGCGCCCTTTTTTTTCAATAGATGATGCAATTATTATTTTAGAACAATATTATGATGTAAGAGTAAAAGAAGTCGCCGAACTATCGGCTGAACTTGATCGAAATTTTTATGTTGTTGGTGATGATGATTCAGCTTATGTATTGAAAGTCGCCCACGGCAGTTTATCGGACAGCATCTTAGATTTGCAAAATTCGACCCTCAAGCATCTTGCACAATCCTTAGATATTGTCCCTCGATTGATACCTAACACCCAATCTCAAGACGTGACAATCATAGAAAGCTCAGCAGGGCAGACTTATTCAATTCGCTTGTTGAACTATTTAGTTGGGATTCCATTAGCTGAATTTCGCCCACATACTGCTATCTTATTTTGTGATATGGGAACGAAATTGGGACAGTTATCGCAGGCGATGCAATCTTTCACATATGATGAAAAACGCCTTGAGTATCGCTGGAATATTTTAAATTTTCGGGCCGTCACTGCCTATATGGAAGGGATGCCAGAAGACAAACAAAACATGATTCAGCATTTCCTTGATTTGTATGATGCGGTTGTTGCGCCTCAGTTAGACGATTTGCGCTATAGCTTTATTTACAATGATGCCAACGATCATAATATATTGGTACAAGCAAAAACATTTGATGAATATAGTGTGTCTGGAATGATTGATTTTGGGGATATGGTTTATAGCCTGACAGTTGCCGAATTAGCTGTTGCTCTAGCGTATGCCATGATGAACAAAGAACATCCACTATCAACCGCCTCTGATGTAATTCGTGCATATCATAAAGCCTTCCCACTCACAGAAAACGAAATTGAAGTATTGTTTCCATTGGTGTGTGCACGACTTTGTATGAGTGTGTGCATCTCATGGTATCAACAAAAACAAGATTCTGATAACCCTCATCTATCTATCAGTGAAGAACCTGCATGGAATTTATTACACCAGCTTTATGATATTCATCCCAGATTGGCACATTATACGTTCCGTGATGCTTGCGGATTAGAGCCTTGTCCTGAAACAAATGTTGTTATGGAATGGTTATCCAGGCAATCATTTGAGCCGATTCTTGCGACACCCTTAACGCCAGAGCAAACTATCATTTTAGATTTGAGCATTGGTAGCCCTGATTTAGGTACGGTCGATGAGATGGCGGATACTGTCGATTTTACCCATAACTTGTTCCATAAGATTATGAAAGGGCGTATCGGCATTGGGCGATATAACGAAGCTCGCCCAATTTATTTAGGTGAGTATTTTTCGGTGTCGCATCATGAACGGCGAGCAATTCATCTGGGTGTGGATTTATTTGCGCCAATGGGGACATCTGTGTTTGCACCCATAGCAGGGCAGGTGTTTAGTGTAGTTGATAATGCGGGCTATAAAGATTATGGACCGACACTCATTTTGGAACATACACCAACCGAAGATATTAAGTTCTATACCTTATATGGTCATTTGCATGAATCGGTATTGGATAAGTGGATAGTCGGTGATGATGTACAAGCAGGGGAGGAAGTTGCTTTGATGGGGAGCTTCCCGCGTAATGGGGATTGGAGTCCGCATCTGCATTTTCAACTGATTACCGATATGCTGGACAGGGTCGGTGAATTTGCAGGTGTCGTGTCACCGCGTTATCGTAATGTGTGGTTATCGCTATCACCTGACCCCAGTATAATGTTAGGTTTATCACAATCGGCTGATGCTGGTGATACAGGAAATCATGATGCGATTATCGAAACACGTCAAAAGCAACTGAACCCCTCAATGAGCTTATCGTATAAACAACCCCTCAAAATTGAACGGGGTGATATGCACTATCTCTATGATGAAAACGGTCAAGCTTACTTAGATTGCGTCAATAATGTTCCGCATGTCGGACACTCGAACCCGCGTGTTGTCAAAGCAGGTCAGCGACAAATGGCGGTGCTGAATACCAATACCCGTTATTTACACGATAGGATTGTAGAACTTTCAATACGACTCTGTGCGACATTACCCGATTCATTGAGTGTGTGCTTTTTTGTAAATAGTGGCAGTGAAGCTAACGAACTTGCCATGCGCCTTGCCGAAACCTATACAGGCGGTTCAGATTTTATCGTCACTGACCATGCCTATCACGGACATACCAAATCACTGATTCAGGTCAGCCCATATAAATTTAATGGAAAGGGTGGGATGGGGAAACCTAATTTTGTGGAAATCGCGACGATTCCTGATGGCTATCGGGGAGAATTTCGGGGCTTTGATTCATCGACGGGGCATTCATATGCACAATCTGTTCAAGAAGCGGTTACACGGATTCAACAGCGTGATAAACAACTCGCTGGATTCTTCTCTGAAGGTATCCTCGGTACGGGTGGTCAACTGCCTTTACCTGATGACTATCTAAAAACAGCGTATGAGATGGTCAGACGAGCAGGTGGGGTCTGTATTGCGGATGAAGTACAAGTTGGGTTTGGACGGGTTGGCTCACACTTTTGGGCATTTGAAACACAAGCTGTTGTCCCCGATATTGTGACGATGGGCAAACCTTTTGGCAACGG
>CAYGTY010000300.1:0-5053 GCA_964352825.1 uncultured Anaerolineaceae bacterium | reverse complement strand
GTTTGGTTTTCTAAAATAGACTAGCTATCATTGTGCATAATGATAAGAATAGGGATGGACTTTTTATGCGGACGATATTGGATACTGATATTGGGACAGATGTCGATGATACATTGGCATTAGCACTCATTCTCGCGTCACCAGAGATTGATTTACTTGGGATTACCTGCGTATATGGCGATGTCAATTTACGCGCGCGGATGGCGTTGAAGTTGCTCAAATTGGCAGGTATCGAGTCAATTCCTGTTTATTCTGGAGCGTCACAACCCTTGCTCGGATTAGACACCATTTTTTGGGAAGGTCATGAAGGCAAAGCGGTATTGCGTGATGAGGATGACAACCTGCAAGCGGAATCACAGTTTGCTGTGGATTATCTTGTAGACACCATTTTAGCGAACCCTAACGAGATTCGTGTCTTGGCAATTGGTCCACTAACAAATATTGCACTGGCACTTAAAAATGCTCCTGAGATTGCAGACAAAATCGCACATTTAACGATTATGGGTGGAGTCTTGCGGGGCTATGATGATTTGAGCTTGCCGATTGCGGAACATAATATTAAATGTGACCCTGAATCCGCACATATTGTGCTAACATCCAATACACCGATTACGCTTGTTCCATTGAATATCACTGTTCAAACAGGGCTTGACCAATCATCTGTTGACCGTATCCGCTCTGGTGGGTCAAAGTTTCATGATGTGGTCGCTCATGAGTTAGAGACCTATTCTTGGTTTATCAAAAATGGCGCAAGTTCACCGCACGACCCCTTAGCTGTTGCGACTGTGATACAACCAGAACTGGTAAACACCCATCAGGTTTCGGCAAGGGTGGATATTAGTCAAGGTGTGGGACGGGGTGCAATCCACTTTACCGATAATCCCGAGGGCAACATTGGTCTGGTTGAGACGGTTGATAGCTCAACATTTAAAGAATTTCTATTATCACGCTTGGAGAAAACACTATGACAACAACATTGCTTCGCGATGGCATGATACTGTGTCTTGGTACTGTGGATACAATTTATGATAAAGGCTATGTTCTGATTGAAGATGACCGCATTATCGACATTGGGGATATGTCTCGTTTACCTACATATTCAGTTGATGAGGTCATTGATTGCTCGGGCAAGTTGATTATGCCAGGACTAGTCAATGCCCACACCCATACACCGATGACCTTGTTTCGTGGACTTGCAGAAGGAGTCTCTTTGCTGACTTTGGATGGGTGGCTGACAGCGATACGCTCATTAGAGGAAGTCATGACCCCTGATATGGTGCCACCTGCGGTAGAGATTGCTTGTGCGGAAATGATAAGAACAGGGACAACCACCTTTGCTGACCAATATTTCTTTACTGACCAGATTATCCCTGTGGTTGAGCAAAGTCGGATGCGGGCAGTTTTGGCATATGGGATTGTCGAATTAGGTGATCCTGTTGCTCGTGAGCGTGAACTGAATAATCTTGAAGGGTTTATGGAAGAAGTTGGTAATCGGGGTGATGGACGAATGCAGGGTTGGGTCGGTCCTCATGCCTTTTTTGTTGATAACTCGATTGAGATGATGCAAACCCAACGACAGATTGCCCAGAAATTCAAGGCAGGTTTGCACATCCATATCTCAACGACGGGCGAAGAAGATGCGCTAACACAAGAACAATTTGGGATGTCGGCTGTCCAAAAGATGCACGCGATGGGCATGTTTGATGTCCCGATTATTGCGGCTCATGCGATTACGATTCCTGAATCTGATTGGGCATTATTAGCTGAACAAGATTTTACAGCGATTGTGGCGGCAAGTGCTTGTATGCGGGCTGGGGTCGATGCCGCGCCTGCTGTAGGAATGCGTGACGCAGGGATACGGGTGGCAATTGGGACGGATAATGTCTGCAATAACAATGACTATGATTTATTTTTGGAGATGCGAACCCTTGCCAAATTAGCCAGCTTCCGTGAAAAACGTCCCGGAGCATTACCTGCGCGTGATGTATTGGATATGGCGACACGGGCTGGGGCTGAGGCATTGGGCTTGGGTGATGATATTGGTGAATTAGCGGTTGGCAAAAAAGCAGATTTAATCATGCTCAACCGCCATGAAATTGGTTGGTCGCCTTACCATGAGAACGACCCCTTCACACCACTCGTCTATAGTGTGAATGGTCTGCATGTGACCGACACAATGGTCGATGGGCAGTGGTTGTTACGCCACCGTGAATGGACAACCCTCGACTTTGCATCGGCTGTAGAGCAACAAAACGCAAATGTTCGTCGCTTGTTACAGTTGGCAGGGCGTGGATAGTAAAAGACAATATAACCACAAAGTCGCAAAGCACACAAAGAATAGATAAGTGCAAAGCTAATTCTCATCACAAATTGTCGTCGCATTAAGGTTAGTATTGGCGCTATTGTCTGCTACAACGGAGTGGTCGCAGGTAGTTGGAATGGGTTGCCAATCTGGCATTATATCATTAGAATCAAAAGTAGTTGTAATATTAATATCATCACCTGTGTTGATGTCAACAACATATATATCTTCATCAGAGCTGATATCTAATTGCCCAAATATCTGTCCTTCATACACAATTTTTGTTCCATCGGGTGACCATGATGGATTCTGATGTGACATGTTGATATTCGGCGAGATTGATGTTATCGCAACTATATTATTAGCCTGACTATCCATAGTGAAAATCTTGATATTTATCCCTGCATTAAAGAATGTAATCATCCCATTTGACGACCAATCTGGGTTACCAGCAGCATCTAAGACATGGGGTAGTTGAATCCGAGATGTACCATCGATATTGATTACTTCTACATACACTGCGACAAAACCGACACGAGGTACATCATCTGCCGATGTAAACATAATCCTTGTTCCATCGGGTGACCATGTAGGCATCATATTGCGAGATCGAATTGTACTATCAACGATCTTTGTAAGACCTGAACCATCGGTATTTATTATAAAAATCTCCGAAATTCCCTGAATAGATCTCGAAAAAACGATTTGTGTACCATTCGGTGACCAAGCGGGATTTGTATCATTGCTATCAGGATTATTTGTTAAGTTAAAAAGACTTAATCCGCTTTCATCCATAACATATATGTCAGACATAAAGCTATTTCTATCTGATGAAAAAGCAATGCGTTCTCCATTCGGTGACCATGCAGGCGAGAAATCTCGTCCATCGTCATATGTTAGACGTTGCACATTACTTCCATCCTCCAGCATTGTATAAATCTCAGCATTTCCATCTCTGTCAGAGACAAACACAATTTTACCATTTTGTGGACTATCAGCACTTTGACCAGTAATCACTGAAACTTGTAGAATTGATGTTAGCATACAAGTTGTCAAGAGAATCATTATTGCTTTTATACCATTCTTCATTACCTGATTTCCTTCATTAGAATTGATTTACAATAATATTTTCAATCTAATTCTAATAGTTCTTTCACATTAGACTTATCATATCTCGGATTTTGTGAATTTGATTTACCAGAGGGAAAGCGTTAAGTTGGGGCAGTAACTGACTGCTCTTCACGCCAATAAGCCTCAATCAAAGTTAACCTTCAATCATCACAACTTGTCGTTGTATCAGGGTCAACATTAGCATGGTTAGTTTCATCATCAGTTGTGTTTGAGAAGTCACAAGATATTATAGGAACACTCTTAATCACGACCTCAGCGGATTCAGAATGATTGAGCCTGCCTCCATATGCAATTTGGGTACTGTCGGGATTCCATGTAAGAGCATATACAATACCATCATACGGGATGTGTTCAATAATATTATGATTTGTAGCATCCCAAACAGTAACGCCATCAACTCCCCCAGAAGCAATTCTCGTACCATTAGGACTCCACTCAACGACAAAACCACCAGTTGATGGCAGAGTGTATTGAAGCTGATGAGTTTGAGTATCCCATACAGCAACCCCCGAACCAGAGTGATAGCTAACCAGTAAATCATCGGTAGGATGCCAATCTAAGGACATCATTCCACCTAAAGAATGATTCGTATAATGAGCAACCAGCGAACCTGTATTCGCATCCCAAATACGAATATTTCCTTCGATATCATCGGAGGCAATATATGTTCCATTAGGACTCCAAGCAATGTCGAGCGCACCCCCGCCATCACCTTCCATAGCTAATAGCTGAGTTCCTGTCTGAGGGTCAAGTACAACAATAAATCCCATAACACTTGTTAAAAGTAAACTACCATCAGGACTCCAAGCGACAACTTTATCATCAAACGCACTTGCTCCCGTAGTGATTCTTTGTAATGTTGATGTATCCCAGATTGTTAACGAACCACTTTCACCTAAGGCAAATTGAGTACCATCAGGACTCAATTGAATTGAAAATGAAGCACATGAGTCTGTTACTGTCGAATTTTCAGAATTTCCCGTCTCTGCTGATAATATCCTGATAGTCGTCGGTAATGAATTACCAGCGCAATCTGTAGTCGAACTGACAATAATTTTTTTGCCATCGGGACTCCAATCGATCCCAACAATATCTCCAAGAGTCGTTTGACCTAAAGCTATATATTGGCTTATCGCTATGGTTATGATTATGGAAATTCTGTATATGATTGTCATTAGGCATTCATCACTTTTGTGGTTTTGAAAGATATACGAGATGTCAGTTTATATCCAAACAAATCTAATCGCTCCTGCGTATGAGACTAATCATAGCTCAGATTTTGTGAATCGGAGTTTTCCGAAGGGAAAGCGTTGGATTTAATTTGCGGTTGTGGTTAAATTGAGACATAATCTCATGCGATTGATCGTTTAATCAATTTATCATAGACGGAATTATTGCACCAAATAAGAAACAACTGTATTTATTTCTTGGGAGACAATTACATGAAAAAAACGAAAGACTTTTTAGTAAAACAGGGTTTGCCCAGTGGTGATTTATATGACTTGCCATCATCTGAAAAACGCTTTCCTGATGGCGCGCAGTATCGGATTGAGATTCCATCAGTGGAAGGACCGAAAGCCCTCAAAGCCGTTCTGGATGCTAGAGACCAATATGGCGTAA
>CAYGTY010000299.1:2151-5068 GCA_964352825.1 uncultured Anaerolineaceae bacterium | reverse complement strand
CAATAAGGAATTTCTATGACAACAACAGTCTTAATTGCTTCATATCTTGAACCTGAATGGGTCGAGAAAATTAAACATGAAGTCCCCGAAGTGGATGTGATTTACCGACCTGACTTGATTGGCTCACCGCGTTATGATGCTGACCATACCTCGCTGATGGAACGCACACCTGAACAAGAAGCCGAGTGGCAGGAGTTATTAGCAAAAGCTGATATTCTATTTGATTTTGACCATTCGCATCGCAATGATTTACCTGAACTTGCCCATAACCTCAAATGGATACAGGCAACCAGCGCAGGGATTGGACAATTTGTGCATCGTCTCGGTTATGCAGAAAAAACAGATTGGATACTGACAACTGCAAGTGGTGTTCATTCGCGCCCACTGGCAGAATTTTGCCTCATGGCGATGATTATGTTTTCCAAGAATTACTTGTTGATGCAAAAAGCAAAAGAAACCCATCAGTGGCAACGCTTTGGAAATAGTGAACTGGCGGGGAAAACAGTTGGGATTATCGGATTGGGTCGCATCGGACGTGATGTAGCGAAGGTCTGTGATTTCTTCAATATGCGTGTAATTGGGACACGACGGGATGTGAATAAACCTGTCGAATATGTCGAGAAATTATATCCTGCGGACGATGTCGATGAATTGCTACCCGAACTCGATTATTTGGTTTTAGCGACACCCCATACACCCGAGACAGAAGGGCTAATGACTGCCAAGCGGATTCGCCTTCTTAAAAAAGGTGCTGTGATTATTAATATTGCGCGTGGTGCGGTGATTGACCAACCTGCGATGACCGAAGCGCTTAAAGATGGGCACTTATTTGGGGCAGCTTTGGATGTAGTGGCGGTTGAGCCGATGCCTGCTGATGACCCATTATGGGATTTGCCGAATGTGATTATTAGCCAGCACTCTGCCAGTACCGCGGATTCTGAAAATGGCAAAATCACGGATTTGTTTATTACCAACCTCAAGCATTATTTGAATAACGAGCCGATGTTAAATATACTCAATCCGAAGTTAATGTATTAAAAGTGATTTTAGAATAGGTGGTTATTGATTATGAAACCTGATGAAATTCAAAAAGCGATACTCGCCCTGTATGCAAAAGACCATGAAGAATTAGGCGATGCTGGAACACTCGAACACCTTGAACGTGGTGACGCATGGGATTTATCTGGGACATTGAGCGATGGTGGGGTGCTTGTTTTTCCACATATTACTGTTCAAGATTGTGGATACCAAGTTGCGGCTTGTGTTCAAGCAGCATTGGATAGTGGGGCAGATAAAGTCGTTGTTCTGAGTGTTTTACATGCCTTTACACCACAACTCCAAGAGGCGCGTGTGAATGTTGCCAATGGTGATGACCCTGCGAAATATGGGTTCTGCTGGGGTATCCAAGGTACAGGACTCGACTTCAGTGACCAATGGAAGGGTGACCATGCTTTGATTAGTTGGCGACACTTCTGGGATGCGGAAGTTAAACGGCGTGGACTGACTGAAGCCCAAACCCCCAAAGTTTATGAACGCTATCCATATATCGCTGGTGGCAAACCTGAAAATCTCCCTGGGATTGATGACCTCGCGAAATTGATGGAGGATGCTGTAGTTGTCACAACAGCAGATTCATTCCATCATGGGATTGGCTATGGCGATGCTCCCGAAGATGCCTATGACCATGATGAAGAAGGTCTGGCTCATGCCAAATCTGTACTGGAAGAGGGAATTTCAATTTTGGAGAAGGGTGATTACTGGGCATATAATGGACATTGTATCGAAGCCAAGTCTGATGCGCGTGATACGGGTCAAGTTTATCGTTATCTGCGTGGTGAAATGACTGGCGAAATCATAGATTTAACGTATTCCGATTCAACAGGACTCTACAATCAACCCCCACCAACATGGGTTGCAGGTGCATTGATTGAGTGGAAACTGAAGAAGTAACAACCTCTGTAGAACCGTATATCCTTAAGCCATTGAGTTTATACGGTTTCATTTCCCCTTATTATAGGTAAAATAATAATTATTATTAGTCTTGCTTTAATAAGGTGATCATCATGCCTAAAATATTTATTTCCTACCGCCGTGAAGATTCTTTAAGTGTTGTCGGTCGTATTGATGAGCGGCTTGCCGATACATTTGGGCGTGGAAATGTATTTTTTGATCTTGATAATATTCCTGCGGGTATTGATTTCCGTAAGCGTTTAGAAAGCGCAGTTGAACAATGTGATGTGCTATTGGCAGTCATTGGTAAGGATTGGGCATCGGTTGTTGATAAATCAGGAAACCGTCGCTTGGATTCTCCAACAGATTTTGTTCGGATTGAAATTGTGAGCGCAATTGAACAGGGAAAACGCATCATACCCGTCTTAGTTGAACAAGCGAGAATGCCAAATCCTGAAGAACTTCCTGATGAATTAGAGAACATTGCATATCTTCAGGCTGTCCAAGTCCGAACTCCTGATTTTCATAATGATATGAATAAACTCATCATGAGTTTAGAGTCAAATCGTACTGGACAAACGGATATTTTTAGCAAAGATGAAAAGAATAAAGCGCAAACACAATACGAAGCTCAACAAAAACAATCTTCTGCGACTGAGGTTGTGCAGACAACCCAGCAACCACAAACTTCAATGGGGCGCAATTCAATTATTACGATAGGCGCAGTCCTTATTATCGGTCTCGTTTTATTAGGCTTGGCAATTCCTGCTCTATCACCGATAATTTTGCCAACCGAAACATCGACTCCAACGGATGTACCGACAGAGACATTGACTCCAACAGATGTGCCAACTGAAACATCAACACCAACGGATGTACCGACAGAGACATTGACTCCAACAGATGTACCGACAGAGACATTGACTCCAACGGATGTCCCAACTGAAACATCGACTCCAACGGATGT
>CAYGTY010000299.1:0-2051 GCA_964352825.1 uncultured Anaerolineaceae bacterium | reverse complement strand
CCATTATTCATTAATAACGAGAATCTAGATTTTATTGCCCAATTGGATATATCACCCTTTGATTTGCATCAAGATGCTGTTAGAAGCGTTGTTTTTTCCCCTGATGGTACATTACTGGCATCAGGTAGTAGCGATAATACAGTCATGCTGTGGGACATTCAGACAGGTGAGGTTCAGCAAACACTCACCATGCCTAATACTATAGTGGGTCTAGCGTTTAGCCCTGATGGTAAGTTATTAGCGACATCTGGTGCGAGTACAGGTAACATCACTATCTGGGATTTGGAGTCTGGTGAGATTATCGAGACATTATCAGGTCATACAGATACAGTTGTACGAGTAAGTTTTGATAAAAGTGGGACGTTTTTGGCGGGGGCAGGTGCAGATGGATTGGTGACAATCTGGAATACTGCTACATGGGAACAGCGATATTCTATCGAAGCGCATAATTTTGTATGGGATGTTGAGTTTGTTGGCAATGGTCGGCAGATTGTAACATCAGGATTTGATGGATTTGTAAAACTGTGGAACTTAAACACTTTGCAAGTCATCAATGAGGTTGAGATTAGTGAAGGGCTTCGGTTGTATGGAATTGATGTTAGTCCAGTGGATGGACGCATCGCAATTAGTGCAGGGGATGCCCGTGTTTACCTTTGGAATACAGAAACCGATCAACTTGTTGCTTTAGATGGACGGTCACGAGATGCAGTATTAGATGTTGCTTTTAGCCCTAACGGTGAATTATTAGCGAGTGGTGGACGTGGTGGACAACTCATTTTCTGGGATGTTCTGGAAGCTGAAGAATTAGCTAAGTTTGATTACCGTACATTATTTAGCCAACCTAGCGACACATCTGTTATTGACAGTGTTATATTTAGTCTTGATGGTGCAGTTATCGTTACCAGTAATCGAGATGGCACAGTTCGATTATTTGGGTTAGTTGAATAAATCTCAATATCTGGAGCGCAGACTTGTATAATCTGCGCTCCATTCATACACTACGATTCTGTATTTTCCTCTAAGCGTGACTCAAATTTTTTAAGCGCATCTTGTAATTGCTGTTGACGTAAACTCTGGGTTAAGTCACCGCGTGTACGTTCCAATACTCCACGTACAATATCTGTCTGACGGCGTAAACCATGTGTGAGTGCATCGGGAAAATCGAAAGTCACCAACTGGTCATAAATTGCATCCATAACATCTAATAGTCGTTCAGCTTCGTTAGAATGTGATGTTTGTCGGCGCATAATATCAAGGATAAATCGGCGTAACTCAGTTGCAGCTTCCCCCAAGCCCTTGAGGTAAGTAGAACTTTCGATACCTAACTCTATTGATGTGGGTAGAGGTTGGTCACGGATGATAGCGTAAGTGATAAAGGCTTCGGCGACTTCTTTGAGTGCATCTTGCGTATAACCCGTGTGATATAAATCGGGGAAATCTTCTACTACAGCCTTAATGTTGATTGCCCCTTGTCGTACATCCGCTAATTTAGCATCTGCTGTTTCCCAATCGCGTCGATGAATTGCACGAATACTCTCGGAACAGTGGCGGATAAGTTCGCGTGATAGCACAATCGCTTGATCACGGGCTGTATTGCGTTGTTCTAAATCGTTGCGGATAATCTCGCAAAGGGTGTTCAGGTTATTCATCGTCGTCCTCTTCACCCGTTGGCTTAACTGTTCCAAAGAGTTGGTCCGCTAAGGATTGACGTTGTGGTAAATCAATTTCACCGTGTTTATCTTCAAACTTGCTCACATTATCTTCAAGTGCATTGAGGAACATTTTGGCATGGGTCGGGGTCATCACAATTCGTTTTTGGACGCGGGCACGATTATCATTTGGCATAATCTGGATAAAATCAAAGACTACTTCAGTCGCTGTATGACTAATCATGACAGTATTCGAGAAGGTCGCGCTAGGGTCTTTGGGTAATTCGAGTCTAATTTTGCGTTGTTTGGGTGTGTTTGGTGGTGTAGTCGGTTGCATCATAACCTCACTTTTTATCAATAATACTCATATTATAGACCATGATCCCTTAGATTTGTGTTATA
>CAYGTY010000298.1:0-5080 GCA_964352825.1 uncultured Anaerolineaceae bacterium | reverse complement strand
TCGTAGAAACATCATATTGTTAGCGGTATAATGACAGTTGTAATGATGAATATAAATTGAAGGAAGAAAACATGATTGATGCAAAAACAATCCCCTCTGGTGTGATCACTGGAGATGATGTACAGAAGGTCTTCGCATTTGCCAAAGAAAAAGGCTTTGCATTGCCCGGTGCGAACTGTATCGGCACCAATAGCGTAAATGCCGTTATCGAAACCGCAGCCGAAATCAATTCGCCTGTTATTGTGCAATTTTCTAACGGTGGAGCAGCGTTCTATGCAGGCAAAGGACTCAAGCTAGAAGGACAGGGCGCAGCTATTGCAGGGGCAACATCAGGCGCGATGCACGTACATGAAATGGCAGAGCTATATGGCGCGACTGTCTTATTGCATACCGACCATTGTGCGATGAAGATTATTTCATGGGTTGATGGCTTGTTGGATGCAGGCGAGGCATTCTATAAAGTTCACGGTAAGCCATTGTATAGCTCGCATATGCTGGACTTATCCGAAGAGTCCTTAGAAGAAAATATTGAAGTCTGTAAGCGATATTTGGAGCGCATGAGCAAAATGGATATGACGCTCGAAATTGAGTTGGGTATTACAGGTGGCGAAGAAGATGGCGTGGATAATAGCGATGTCGATAGCTCACGCTTATATACGCAACCCGAAGAAGTCGCATATGCTTATGAAGAACTGATGAAGGTCAGCCCACGCTTTACGATCGCGGCAGCCTTCGGTAATGTCCACGGTGTATACAAACCCGGTAACGTCAAATTGCAACCGAAGATTCTGTATAATTCGCAAGTGTATGTACAAGAAAAATTTGGTACCGATGAACATCCGATTGACTTCGTATTTCATGGTGGCTCGGGTTCAACTGTCGAAGAAATCCGCGAAGGCATCAGCTATGGCGTGGTCAAGATGAACATCGACACGGACTTACAATGGGCATTTTGGGATGGGGTACGTGGTTACGAGGCTGATAACCATGATTACCTACAAGCTCAAATCGGCAATCCTGATGGTGACGACGAACCCAACAAGAAATTCTATGACCCACGCAAGTGGCTACGGTCTGCAGAAGAATCCTTCAAAGAACGCCTCATTGGGGCATTTGAAGACCTCAATAACATTGGCACATTAGCCTAAATAATGCGAGTTTTAAGGGTGGGACACCTTTGGGTAAAGTATTATGATTTGTGGTAACTAAACCAAGCCTAAAAAGGAGTCCCATCATGACCATTCATCAACTTGAAGTCAATGAAAATACATTACACGGTGACTATTCACCCAATCGTGAACCTGTCTTGCAGATTCAAGCTGGGGATACAATCGAGTCATCCAGTATTGATGCAGGTTGGGGAATCGCACCGCCTGATTCGGAGACTGGTGAACGAAAACGCCATCCGAAGTATGATGAAATTGAGATGAAGGGTCACGCCATGACTGGACCTGTTTGGATTGAGGGCGCAAATGTCGGGAAAACTTTGGTTGTTCATTTTGAGGCACTGACTGTTGGGGCATATGGCTATAGCGTCTCAGGTGGATTTCCGCATCGCGTCAATGAGACATTGGGCTTGATAGAAGGCGGTGATGAACAGGGTCTATGGACACTCGATGCTGAAAATCTAATTGGTACAAATCAATTTGGTCAACGCCTGCGTTTAAGTCCCTTCTTAGGAAATATGGGAATGCCACCCCCACAAGACGGTTATCACTCCACAGCCCCACCATCCAATTGGGGAGGAAATCTTGATTGTAAAGATCTCGTGGTCGGGACGCGTCTCTATTTACCGATTCCCGTTGAAGGGGGATTATTCTCTTTTGGTGATGGTCACGCACGGCAGGGACATGGTGAAGTCAGTGTCACGGCGATTGAATGCCCGATGGATTATATTCGCCTCAAACTCGATGTGATTGATGATATGCCACTGGAACGCCCACGCGCATGGACACCTGAAGGATGGATTACCTTTGGCTTTGATGAAAACCTCGAAAAAGCAACCTTCATGGCACTCGATGATATGCTCAATTTGATGGTCGCAGAACACAACTTAGCATCGCGCAAACACGCCCTCGGACTTGCCACAGCATTAGTTGATTTACATATCACCCAAATCGCAAATCCCTTAATGGGGGTTCACGCCTTTTTACCACATGATGGATTGCTAGCGTAATTTGAAAATTGCTATCTTATAACCCTTTATAACCCCTTGACTTTGACATCATGTCAGGCTTTATACTGTTCTTATCAGATACACAGGATGGTTAGCAGATGTTCAAAATCAATGACTTTTCAAAAATCGCACGCGTCTCAAAACGGCAATTACGGCATTATGACAAAATCGGATTGTTTCGCCCGATTCGTATAGATGAGGATACAGGCTATCGTTATTATAGCGCGTCACAACTCCCGACCTTGAATCGTATTCTTGTTTTGATGAATCTGGGATTGAGCATCGAGCAAGTCAAAAAAATGATGAACGACAATATATCACCTGAAGAAATTCACGGGATGTTGTTGCTCAAGCAAGCCCAAGTCGAGCAGGCACTCCATGACGAAGTACAACGCCTACGCAGTATCGAAGAGCGCATCTGGCAAATCGAGACAGAGGGCGTACTCAGTGATGAAAATGTCGTGATTAAAAGCGCACCACAACGCCAATTTCTGTCGATTCGTCAAGTTGCCCCGACTGTCGGAGACGGGTTTGGCTTGGTTCATGAGATTCATCATTTATTACCACAACAAGCAGGGACAAGTGTACTCGGTCAGTTTGGTGTCTTGTTTCACTCTAGTGACTTCACAATGCAGGATGTCGATGTTGAAATGGGATTTCTGCAAGACCACCCCTATCCTCATAATTTCCAACTTTCCGATGGACGCGAACTGACCTTACGTACACTTCCTGCCATCGACCAAATGGCAACCCTCGCCCGTGTCGGCATCTTTAATGACAGTGTCGGGCATTATGCTGCTGTTGGCACATGGATAGAAAATCATCAGTACGAAATTGCAGATTCAGGTTGGGAAGTTTTCATCGAGCCCTTTATCCCCGATAAAGAAAATGAGGCTGTCATCGAAATTCAAATCCCGATTCAACCTGCATAATTTTGTCTATAAACAATCGTATATGTTCAATTTAATTTAAGGAGGTCATCATGGTCAACATACCCATGATAGATAATACTCGTTTATATTCCGTTGAGGGAGCATAACATGGTACAGCCATTCAAAATGTCAAAGCAGATGTATTATGCAACTGCCTTCATCAAGTCCTTGTTACAAATCGGAATACCGATGGGAACACTGCGACTCTTAGAACATCAAGGGCGCAAAAGTGGTAAACGCTATCAAACGCCTGTTGCGCTGGTTCAACAAAATAAGATTCGCTGGCTGGTCTCCCCATTTGGCGAGGTCAACTGGGTCAAAAATATCCGCGCAAATGATTATGCACGGCTAAAAGGTGGATTCCGAACAGAAGCTATTGAGCTTATCAGGCTCGAATCTCCGCAAGAGGTCGCGCCAATCCTCAAACAATTTCGTCGGCAATATGGATTTGTGCCTTTCATCCCACCTTACTTTGATGCCACCCCGCAATCGCCGATAAAAGACTTTGAAGCCGAAGCCTATAGACATCCTGTCTTTTTGATTCAATAAACCATTATTCAACAGCCTATTCAATCAAAAGAGTGGGCTGTTAGATGGAATAACCAAATTCACCCCCTCAAACCAAGCTAAAGCCAACAATTTGTTATCGTAGCAGTCTGCGTTACAATGTGTCCTGTTCATATTCGGACAGTTGGGAGTGACCCCTATACAGTAGGGAATATGTTATGAAGATTGAATTACGCAATATCCATAAACGCTTCGGTCCAGTCCATGCCAATAACAACATCAATATGACCTTCAATGAGGGGCGCATTGTCGGTGTACTTGGCGAAAACGGTGCAGGAAAATCCACACTGATGAAGATTTTGTCAGGGTTTCAGCCAGCCGATGAGGGGCATATCCTGATTGATGATGCGGTTGTTGATTATATCGGACCCACCGCCGCGATTGATAATGGCATCGGTATGTTACAGCAAGATCCCCTCGATGTTGGTGCATTCACGGTATTAGAAAACTTCATCTACGGAAGCGCACAAGGCATCACCCTCAAACGCAAATCTGCACTCCAGACACTCACCGAACTCAGCAATCGTTTCGGCTTTGAACTCGACCCCCATCAACCTATCGACAATATGCTCATCGCCCAACGGCAACAACTGGAAATTATCCGCTTGCTGGCATTAGGTGTGCGGACATTGATTTTGGATGAACCCACAACAGGGATTTCGGCAGAGCAAAAGGTGATTCTCTTTGATGCCTTGCGTAAGTTGGCGCGTGATGAGGGTATGATTGTTTTGCTGGTCTCGCATAAACTGGAAGATGTGATTGACCTCTGTGACGAAGTCGTGGTTTTACGAGCTGGTGAACTTGTCGGTGGAATGGACATGCCCGAAACAGATGAAAACTTAACCAGTGCTGTCATCGCAAAAACCAAAAAAGAACTGGTCACGCTGATGTTTGGTGAAGAACTTGAGACCGAAGAACGCGAGTCTGTGCCATTAGGTGAGGCTGTGTTGGTGGTTGATAATTTGGTTGTCAATGATTTACGCTTAGACATGGACGCAATTTCGATGTCTGTTAAAGCAGGTGAGGTCATTGGTTTAGCGGGCTTGGATGGCAGTGGACAAGAGCTATTTATGCGAGCCTGTGCCAGACTGCAAAAGATTGATAGTGGGCAACTCACATTACATGGAGAGAGCATCGTCAACTGGCATTATCGCGAATTATTCCATCAGGGCTTGGTATTCGGGGCAGCAGGTCGCATCGAAGAAGGGTTAATTGCTGGTTTGACCCTGACTGAACATACCGCATTGGTGAACGATGACGGACTGCGGATTGACTGGAAGAGTGTACAGAAGCGGACTGTCGAACAAGTGGAACGCTATCGGGTTAAAGGTCGTGCGAGCGATAATATCGAGCAACTCTCAGGTGGGAATCAGCAACGGGTCTTGATTGGACTCTTGCCCGATGA
>CAYGTY010000297.1:0-5141 GCA_964352825.1 uncultured Anaerolineaceae bacterium | reverse complement strand
ACAGGTTTTGTATGGTCGCTCAAAGTCACCAACTCCTCACCTGTCTCAACATCCCATAAGCGAATTTTGTTATCACGTCCACCTGTCGCCAGCAACATCCCATCAGGAGAAAAAGCAACCGCATCAACTCCACCAAAATGACTTTGTAAAATATGAGATTGTTTTGCTTCATATAAATCCCATATACGGATTGTCATATCTTTACCAGCTGAAGCAATCAAAGACCCCCCTGGGCTTGTTGTAATCTCGCGCACCCAGTCATCATGCTCACCAAGGATAGTCCCCTTCGTTTCTGCTTTTAAATCCCATAAACGAATATGACGATCCCGTCCTGCAGATAAAACAACATGCCCACCTAAGCCAAAAGCAACCGAGGTTAATTCATCACTATGTCCATCTAACAAAACTTGCTGAATCCCGATTTCGGTATTCCATAAGCGAACAGTTGTATCAGCACTCGCCGATGCTAACATTGTTCCCCCGGGGCTAAACGCAACCGATTCCACCGAGCTAGAATGCCCCTTCAATGTCAGATGTTCGCGAACTTTGTCATTATCAATCATCCATAATTTAACAGTGGTATCTGCACTCGCCGATGCAAGTAGTCGGTTATTCTGACTAAAGGCAATACTTTTAACAGGTCCACCATGTTCAGTAATGGTGTGCGTCGGCGACCCACCAAAAGCATTGACATATAAAGCAACACCATCACCACCACAAATTGCTAAAATATCGCCCATTGGCGACCATAACACTTGTGCGACCCACCCAAACTGCACTTTTCCGACAGATTTTAAGCCTGATACATTTTCATAAGTCATTCGTTGGTAATTCATATACGATCCTTCGCATCCATAAAGCCAAAACTGTATTCACTATAGCATATTCATACCATTTGGGAATTAAGCCTTTGATGTGTGTATAAAATTTGTCTGTATAATAAAGGAGAACCTAACTGGAGCATATATGCCAAGTAAGCGAAAACGTATCTACGATGTGATTGACCTCTACCCTGGGAATCTGGCACTGACAGACATAGGGATGGAAAAATGGGGAAGTATATTGCATGTGAATATTACATATCGTTACCCACCTAAAGCCGTCTACATTAGTTTAAGTTTCTATGATGTGCGCGGTATTGAGTGGAATGTACAACGCAGTTCACATAATATCGAAGAACATGCTGAAGCCCAACTCATGACCCATGATCTCGGCGAATCTCGTTATGAACGCACAGCACGTTTTGCATCAACGATGGTTGAGCTAATCTTCTCTTACCGCTCATTAAAAATTGAGGTAGAAGACGACAATCCAGAAGCTCTATGACTTAACATTCTCAGGCAGAGGAATAAGATTCGACACCAATGACTGCACATCCTTCGCATCAACACGCCCATGATGTAAGGCAACAGCAATTTCGACCTCATCAAATATATTCAAGGATGGGCTACTTGCAAGGCTATCTGTACCCAATAAGACGGGAACATCTTGCTCTAAATATTTCTCAAGGGGCATCCGTCCACACTGCAAACGTAAATTACTACGTGGACAATGAACAACCGCACTCCCACTCTCTTTGATGAGCTTAATATCCTCATCGCTAACATGAACAGCATGAACCAACAAAGGCTTCGAATCTAACGCACCTATATCAGCTAAAAACTGAATCGGTGTTTTCATCGGTGAGGACATCGCCTGCATGGATGTAACATCGCCATAATAATTTTCAGCAATTGCACCTGTTCCTTTTGTCATAAACTCATGTTCAGCATGGCTCTCCGCAACATGGATACAAAGGGGCAAATGATGCTTCTTAGCATACTCCAAGCCCATTTTCCACAATTCTGGATGAACAGAGTAAGGTGCATGAATGCTTAAGCCAACGTGCATACCGCGCTGAATGTGATGGCGATATTTTTCAATAAAAGCTGTAACTTGATTCAGACGTGACCGAGCCATTGCGGGGTCAGTGCCAAGTAACTCGATATAAACAACCCCCTGTAAACCCGATTTCAACAAGGGTTCAACACTCGCACCACTAGAGGAAATATCACCGACCATCGTGATACCAGCATCTATCAAATCTTGTATACCCGAAGGGACTGCATCAGCAAATGCCCTCTGCCGACCACCCCCTAATTCATTCAAACCCTCATTAACACCCTGCACAATCCAATCAACAAAACTCTGTCCCGTAACCTCTGGGCATTTATGAGCCAACGCCCCCATTTCCAGATGTGTATGGGCATTAGTGACAGGTTGCACAGCATGAATCGCTTGCATACGGCTATCAAATACCTGATAGACTGCATCCAAGCCTGTTATCTGTAAGACTTCGCGCACACGTTTAGAAGGGCTTGCAATCCGTACATGACCGCTCTCCTCTTTTAACGAACGTAAAATCCGCAATCCTGCCGCACTCATATAGTCAACCCCTTCCATATCAATCACAAGGTTAGGGTCTGAATAACTTATCTCATTGCTAATCATTTCATGGACAGTATGAGCATTGATGCTATCAATCCGCCCAGAAATTTTGAGCAGACCTGTTAGACCAATTTGGGTTTTACTAATTTCAAACATCACTTATCTCCTCTATGCTCACGCTATCCTATTGGGTAGACCTAGTTCAATTCAGCTAGAGTCTCTACAAATTTAATATCTGTACAAGCACCTTCCAGCAATGAATCATCCGCCCTTACCCAGCGTGAATCCAGTGCTAAACGCCACCAACCATTCAAGTCATCATCCAAATAATACGCATTTGTCGCATAAGGTTCATAGGCGAGGGCTTCCCCTAATGGGATTTCTGTTTCTTCTGGACTAAAGTAGGTATCAACATCTTCAAACACTGTCACATTACAAAGGGGCGCTAATGAATATGTCCAAATATTTTTCAATGCACACGATGAACCCGCAGTGTTCCCGACAAATGCCAAGCCGAAGTGACCTGCACGTTCACGGACTAATAAATTCTCAAATACAATCTGTCCATTCACAAACACATTCGCAACAGACCCCTCAATTTTATAGAATATATAATATTCATCACCAATGCCGAGGGCAGGTGCAAATTCTAGGGTAAAGTCATTTTCGCCACTGCCATAACGGTCAAAAATATAGGCATCACCGTCACTATCAATCCCTACTTCGAGGAAATTCAAAACTTGTTCATCATCATCACTGACAACCCGTGCCATCACACCACAATTTTCGTATACCTCACCTGCACCCGATTGTAGCTCAATGGTCGCCCCGACAACCACATCTTGAAGCACTTCAAATTTAGCCAGTGATTTGTAATGATTATCGTCACCCTCAAATATCACTTCCGGCATCCGTTGAATGAGTTCACCACTAGAAATATAATCCTTCGCAATCAACTCTGATGTCACTACACGCCAATCACCTTGATAATTTTCAAGTGTAAATTCTTCCGTATACGGTTCAAGTGTATCTAACATCGCCAGCAACATTGGTAAAATATCATCAACATCGTCGGTGCGAACATCAATCAACAGCATATCATCCTCACCAAAATTTTCAGAAACAATAATGCCGTCTTCATGGCGTAAGATATGACGAAATGTATCTGTTTCGATAATCTCAGGGACTTGGTCTACAAACCCCTGTTCATCAGCATAGAGTTGATTTAATTCAGTCGGTACATTGCTAGTATATGCTCGATTGCGGAGTGCCTGAGTATAATAAATCATCATCAGAACATCATCAGACTGGCTCAAAATCAAGGCATCATTCTTAAAAACGATTGTATCCCAATCCGCAGGAATATCGATACGAACGCGATTATCGGCACTCAGAACAGGCGCTAACTCTAATCGATCCTGTGCCACCAAGCTGTTGATGGATGTGAGTAATAGAAGACATATCGCAAAGATTCGTACTAGCATACCCAGAATGACCCTTCAATTATCATTGTGTAATAAATTGCATTCTTCAAATTTGATGTTTGACACAGGGTCATTATAGTGCGAAATAGTCAACTATGCTTGGTTGGGTTTTTGAGTCGTAGGGTAATCGTCCATCAAAATGTGACGAGTCCAAGTATCATCATCTAAAAAATGAGGCTGGATGAAAACCTTTATTTCCCTCAGTATAATTATCATTCTGAATACTGTCATTATCAGCACCGCGCAAACTTGTGAGACACCTATCGACTTAGACCCGTATATCAGCCACAATACGCGTCCCTTTGTCACCTTAGTTGATAATCAGTTCATGATAGATGAAACGCCTTATACAATTCATGGCATCAATTATTATCCCAGCAAATACCCTTGGCGACGCTTTTTGACCGAGTCCGACTTAGAAACCATACAAACTGAATTTGAGATGATGCAATCCATCGGCATCAATACACTGCGTATCTTCCTGTGGCATCAGGCATTATTTCAATGTGATGGAACAAGTTCTCAACCAATCGAATCCTCATTCTTACGTTTAGACAGTATCATCCAGCTTGCTAGCGAGTATGACTTCCGCTTGATTGTCACCTTAAACGACTTACCCGACTTCACGGTAACACCTCTCTATGACAACCCTGATTATGTTCAAGAGCAGATACGTTTGATAGTCTCACGTTATAAAGATGAGCCTACTATCCTTGCTTGGGATTTACGAAATGAGGGCGATATAGATTATGGGTCACGTGGTATTTTAGAAACCCGGTTTCCGCGATTACAAGTGTTAGAGTGGTTAGCAGATACATCACAACTTGTCCGCAGTATCGACAATAATCACCTCATCACCGCAGGCTGGTTAAATGAAGCACACTCAACGGCACCATCAGTTGATTTCATTAGTTTTCATCATTGGTCATCGGTTGATAGATTACAAAGTCGCATTCGAGGGATACAATTGGCTACTGATAAACCAGTACTCTTGCAAGAAGTCGGATACAGCACCCATCATGCCAACATCACACCCCAGAAACAAGCCGATTTATTAGAGGAGATGATTCAGCTAACTGAAGAAGAAAACCTACTCGGTTGGATGATATGGACAGCCTTCGATTTCACGGTCACCGATTCCTGCTATCCCTCACCCTGCCAAAGTCCCGATAATGCAGAGCATGATTTTGGCATCTGGCACACTGACTATACCCCTAAGCCAGCGGTAGA
>CAYGTY010000296.1:0-5153 GCA_964352825.1 uncultured Anaerolineaceae bacterium | reverse complement strand
CAACATCACAGTCATTGACCAAAAACACAATTTCTTATTTATGCCTTCGCTTATCTGGTATCCATTTGGTTTACGAGATGAGGAAGATATATCTTATGATGTGCGCCCCGCTTATGAACAACGTGGGATTCGGTTTATTGAAGAACAAGTCACCTACTTCGACCTCGAACAACAAACAGTCACTACAACCGAACGTGTTGTAAGTTATGATTATGTCGTTGTAGCAACGGGCGCAAAAGCAGATTATGACTATATTCCAGGTGTACGCGAACATTCACACTCAATTTTAGGGATTCCTGCCGCAGAAGAAACAAAAGACGCATGGCAAGAATTATTAGATGATCCCGGTCCCGTCATAGTCGCCTCAGCACAAGGGGCAGCTTGCTTCGGAGCAGCATATGAATTTTTGTTCAACGCCCGTTATCAAGCCCGTAAACATAAAGACATCAGTTTTACTTATGTCAGTGCAGAACCATTCGCAAGCCATTTTGGGATTGGCGGATTTGCATATGGTAAACCCCTCACCAATGCGTTCTTCAATATCTATAACATTGACTCGCGCTTTAATGCTGAGATCGTAGAAGTACGTGAAGACAGTGTTGTTCTAAAGAGTGGCGAAGTGTTACCATCCAAATTCACATTTGTGATGCCACGCTTCCTGGGCGTAGATGCTGTACGCAATTCTCCGAGTTTGGGTAATGAGGCTGGCTGGATTACAGTCAATGATGGCTATCAACATCTAGATTATCCAAATGTTTATGCTGCTGGTGTTGCTGTATACGTTGCACCACCAGAAGAAACAGAAGTCCCATGTGGTGTTCCCAAAACAGGTTATCCTTCGGAAGAAATGGCAAAGGTTGTCGCCCATAATATCACAGCTGATATTTATGGCGGGGAACGCAAAGAACTCCCATATGGTGATATTCCAGCAATCTGTGTCATGGATGCAGGTAACATGGGTATGATGATATTGGGTGACAAAATGCTACCTAAACGCCGTATCGCAACCATTATACCCGGTCCACAAGCACATTGGGCAAAACTAGGCTTCGAGAAGTATTTCATGAATATGCTTCATCGGAGTACCAAACCCAAGAAGCAATTTACAAAACCTGAAGAGCTTGTCCCTATTCCCGAATAATTCATAGACTTTTGTTAATCATTTTGACCTACTTATCTGATGAAGTGAGTAGGTCATTTTGTTGTATGACTGATAAGTAGAAATTTTATATATCAAAATCTGGCAACTTATGAAACACAATTTGATAAACCATACTCGCCATTTCTTCGGCTGTACCGCGTTCAGGGTGTTGCACCCAATACTCCATAATTTCGACGGTTGTTCCAACTAAAAATAGAGCTGCAATATCTGGTGGCACATCAGCACCCACACGAAAAAAGCCAGATTCTAAATTTCTTTGGAACATTTCAATCAAGTATTGCTTCTGAATTAATCGCAAGGGTCGTGATAATTTACCATCCATCTTGTCAAAAAATTCACGTTGGTAGTCAACTGTCTCGAACATGAGCTTCCATGCTTCCCATTCACGTTGTGGAGATGACAAATGCTCAGTTGCCTGAATGAGTAAAGTATCCATTTGGTCGGATTGTTGCTTTAGTAACTGCCATGCGAGATCTTCTTTATCCCGAAAATAGAGATAGAAGGTACTCCGTCCATAATCAGCATAATCGGTAATATCAGTTACACTAATTTGATCATATCCACGCATCAATATCAAAGCCAATCCTGCATTAATGAGTGCATTACGCGTCTTGATTTGTGCTGGGGTTAAATTCTTTTCAGTCATAAGTTTATAAGCATCTATGTTGATATAAATTGATGATAAAAGATAAGCTAAACTAATGCAAAACTAAGCAAGAAACGGTATCATAAAATTGCATCTATATGACGCAAATACGGAGAAATGAACATGGCAAAACGAGCTAGCCGATTAAAAGCCATCCACCACGAAATCAGTCAACTCGATATGATTAGAGACCTCAAACCAAATACAACACCCAAAACATCCTTGAAACTATCAAACACCCTAATTGAGGTCGCCCAAGAAGCCTTAAAAGAGGTTGCGACATTAGAGACAGGTCAAGAGCCTGAACTCAAACGATTCGCTAAACTGATGGAACTAATTGATAGCTTACCTGAAAATGCTCAATCATGACTCAAGGTATCACCCTAGGAGTTTTGGCTGGCGGACAAAGCGCACGCATGGGTGTGAATAAGGCATTGCAAACCATCGGAGACCAGACACTCATTGAGCATGTCTTGGCGATTCATAATCATATTCTATTTCAGGACATCATGATTATGACAAACTCACCCGATGAGTATCGTTATCTAGGTTATCCGATGTTTTCAGATACACATATGGGACAAGGCGCAGTCGGCGGTATTCATTCGGCATTACAACACAGTACAACAGAGTATGTTCTGATTCTTGCATGTGATATGCCCTTTATTCAAAAAAACCTGATTAACTTACTTATCGAACACATACAGACATCGACATATAAAGCTATCGTCCCTACTGTAAAAGGGTACCCACAAGGGGTTATCGCACTCTATCATCGAGATTGTCTAGTCTATTTTGAGTCTACAATTCAACAAGGGCAACGTAAACTCAAACATATTTTTGAATCTATAACCCCAATTCACTATATCGATGAACCTCAGTGGCAACAATATGACCCCGATGGGCTATCATTTATGAATATCAACACCCCCGACCAACTATCCTTAGCCCAAGCCTTATGGGCAGAGAAACAAACCCTATCCAAATAATCAATCAGTGGAAAAATATCAGATTGATAGTAGGATAGGCAGAGCTTATTTATTTATACAGCCTAGTAACTAACCAGAGGACAGAACACATGCAGAAAACACGCTACATTGTAGAGGGTGGTCGTAAATTAGAGGGTACTATCACAATCCAGAGCGCAAAAAATGCCATCAGCAAACAACTGGTCGCATCGGTATTAACCAGTGAGCCATGTATCCTCGAAAATGTCCCCCGTATTACAGAAGTTGAGGGTGTTTTGGCGATGTTAGGTGAATTAGGCACACAGCATGAATGGTTAGACGACAACACTCTAGTTGTGCAAACTCCAGAAGTCGAAAGAAACCTAGTCCCCCTAGAATATTCAGGGTTTAATCGTATCCCAATTCTCATGCTAGGACCTCTCGTACACCGTGCAGGCAATGTAACTGTTCCGATTGTTGGTGGAGATGATATTGGGTCACGCCCTGTCGATTTTCATATTCAAGCACTAAAAGATATGGGCGTTGAAATCATCAATAATGGCGATAGCTACACCGCACAATCAGGTCGTATTTTAGGGACAACCATTGAATTAGCTTATCCCAGTGTCGGTGCAACTGAAAATATTCTACTCACAGCAACACTCGCCAAAGGCACAACCGTTATCAAAAATGCCGCTACCGAACCCGAAATCATTGATACCATCCTCTTCTTACAGAAGATGGGCGCACAAATACGAGTCGATGTTGACCGCAAAATCATCATTGATGGTGTAGAAAAGCTACATGGTGCACGTCACCGTACAATCATTGACCGTATCGAAGCCGCATCTTTTGCCGCTCTCGCCCTTGCCACAAATGGAAACATCACGATTCGTAATGCCCAGCAACGCCATATGATTACTTTTTTGAACGCCTTACAAAAAGTCGGTGGTGGATTTAAAGTCACAGATGATGGAATTGCATTCTTCCGCGCACAAGACGAACTGAAGCCGATTCATATCGAAACGGATGTTCACCCAGGTTTTATGACCGATTGGCAACAGCCCTTTGTTGTTATGCTCACACAAGCAGACGGCGTTTCTATCATTCACGAGACCGTCTATGAAAATCGATTTGGTTATACAGAAGCACTCCGTCAGATGGGTGCAACCATAGATTTAACCGTTTCTTGTCTAGGCAGTCGTCCATGTCGTTATAAAGACCGCGACCATCTTCATAGTGCGATTATTCGTGGAAAATCAAAGCTACAGGGTATCAAAGTCGAAATCCCTGATTTACGAGCAGGGTTTGCTTATATGATTGCAGGATTAGTTGCAGATGGCGAAACAGAATTAACCAACGTTCACTATATGGAACGTGGATATGCAAATATTCCCAAGAAATTAGAAGCGATTGGCGCAAACTTTAAAATCTTGTCAGATTAACACTTAATTCGCAACATTGACACGAATCGGCTTAATTTTATAAAGAATTCGTTCATCAACTTCACGTGGGGGAGCTTCGATGCCATAACGTTTCGGCTTCCCCGTATACTGCAAAGCCAGTTCATTCATGGATTCTTCGCCACCCTCTGTTGTAATTTCTTCAACAATTCCACGCACTTCGATGTAGCGAAATTGATTTAAAGGGTCGAATGCCATCAGCGTGACTTGTCGCCGTGCCACAACATTACGATGCTTCTGGCGATTTGCAGACGCATTTACAATGATATGTGTCCCATCATAACTACACCAAACTGGCGTCACTTGTGGATGTCCGTCAGGCATAAGCGTCGCAAAGGACACAATAATCGGACGCTCAAGCAAGTCTTTATGGGTATCAGGAATTAAAGATGTCATGTTTTCTCCTATTTTGTAATCTTCACAGGCACACCATTAAATGCGGCATTACCTGTCAAACTATCAATACGGTGTTCATCTGTTAAGTCATTGATGCTTACCCCAGCATACTCTGATGCGACATCCATCTGTATGCCTTCACGGTTGTGTCCCCAACCATGCGGAATACTGACAACCCCCATCATGATTTTCTCTGTCACCTCAGCTTCAATATGCACCTCACCCACTCTCGAAGATACTTGAACCCTATCCCCATGTTGAATACCGCGTTGTTGTGCATCTTCAGGGTGTATCATGACCGTACAACGGTTTTTGCCACGAACTAAGCGTCGGCTATTGTGCATCCACGAGTTATTACTCCGTAAATGACGACGACCTATCAAATGTAAATCATAACCCTCAGATTGTGCTGAATTGGATTCTAGTAAATCTTCTCGTAATCGCTTCACATCATCAACAATGATTTGGGGAGCAAGATGAATTTTCTTATCGTCAGTCGTGAGGCGGTCAGGCAAAACAGGCACTAATGCACCGAGATC
>CAYGTY010000295.1:0-5172 GCA_964352825.1 uncultured Anaerolineaceae bacterium | reverse complement strand
ATTGCTCCGTGCATTAGAACATACCCGATTTGGTCATCAGCGTGGTTTTGCATCCGCCCATACAATGATTCCAAGTCATGATGTAGAGCAAGTTGCAAAATGGGGTGACTGGCACTGTGGTGAAAATAAAGAGCGTTTCATCACAAGTTGGTCAGGCGAAGAAACCAGTGTAATCGAACCTTTTTTTGCTGGGCAAGCGGTTCGTGTTGTGATTATTGGTGACAAACATTGGCAAATTAAACTTGAAGGTGACTCGTGGCTTAAGTCAATTCATCACGATAAAGCTGACTTCATGGATGTTGATGTTGAGTTACTTGATGATACACGCAATATACAATCTGCATTTGGGCTAGAAATTATTGCGAATGATTATATCGTGGCAGATGATAGCAATAAGTACCTGCTTGAAGTAAACCACATTCCAAATGTCACTCACTTCCCTGAATTATGGGATGCGTATTTAGATTTTGTCGTCAATTGGGTAACAAAAAACTAAAGTAAAATAAGGGGATACTCTCCCCTTTTCATACTAGCCTTTAAATTGTGTATGTTCCCATTCAGCAAATAAACTCTGTAATTTCAGACGCTGATATTTGCCTGTTGATGTGACTGGAATATCTGTACCAAATACAACCACCTTAGGTGATTTGGGGAAGGTCATTTTTTCACGACAATATGCAAGAATCTCATCAGCAGATAAGGTCGCACCTTCATTGAGAACGATATATGCTCCGACTTCTTCGCCATAATAATCATTAGTAAAACCAACAGCTAAACCGATATTAACTCCATCAATTTCTAATAAGACTTCTTCAATGTCAAAGGGACTAAATTTGACCCCACCTCGATTAATCAATTCTTTGATGCGACCTGTAATGAAGAAAAACTTACGCCCCCGCTCGTCAACTTTATAGAAACCTTCGTCACCACTCCGAAACCATCCAAATTTAAAAGTCTCGACATTGGCATCGGGGCGATTAAAATAGCCTTGCATGACATTATGTCCACGAATACAAATTTCGCCACGCGCCCCTTCTGCGAGTTGTTGTCCACTGCCATCAGGGGAGAAAATCGCCATCTCATTTGTTTCAATAGGACAACCAATACTTGGATACCCATAATCTAACATCCATTTTTGATGTGTCTCCCATGACAAATCAATCGGTAAAAAACATGAATAGCAAGTTGTCTCGCTCAATCCATAGCCATGCAACACCGTAAAGCCAAAGGTTTCTTCAAAATCACGGACAAGAGCCAGTGATAATGTCCCTGCTCCACATATAAAATGACGAAAGTGTGTGAGGTTTTGGCGATTAATTTTATTACCGAAAATTGTGCGACCTTGTGCGATTTGTTGTTCGCCATATTCAAGCAAAAATTGTAGTAAAGTCGGGACAACACTCACAATATTCACACGATCTTCAACAATCCTATCCCAGAAATGAGATACTGAAAATTTATAGTTCAGAACAGTTGATGCACCCACATACAAAGGCGTGATAAGGGTGGCAACAATGCCATTGACATGATGTATCGGTAAGACACACATCATACGTTGATTACCTGTTATCGCCTGCCATTGGCTAATACTCATCGCATCAACCAATAAATTGTATTGGGTCAAAATCACACCTTTAGGCGCGCCAGTTGTCCCACTGGTATAGACTAATAAGGCTTCATCATTCAGACTAGCCGTAGCATCTGTGCCATCACGAATGGTCATATCCGCTGATTTAGCACCTGATTCGTCTCCTAAAAATGTCGTCGGGCGGTTTTTTACAGCCTCATGGAAATTGATGTATTGGTCGCAGGGTGTTCCGCCAACTTCGATAATCGCTTGAATATTCGGTGCGCCGAGTTCGCCTTCGCTACTATCACCGCCATTAATAATGGTCTCTGCTCTATCAAGATATTCAGCGCGGGCAAAGCAAATTTTTGCTTGACTATTACGCAGAATGTAAGCAATACGTCGATCATCTTCCGCAACATTTTGTGGTGCGACTGTTGCCCCAATAATCCAGCAAGCAAAATAAATCAGCACCGTATCCACATGGTTGTAAGCGAGTGTCGCGACTCTATCTCCACGTCGAATCTCTAAATCCTCGTATAGAAAATTGGCAACTTGATGCGCACGGGCATTAAATTCTGCAAAGGTATATTCTTCACGATTACCGTCAGCATCATAATAAATCAAATAAGTCGCATCAGGTGATGTTTTGGCGTGAAGGGATAACACATCCCTAATATTACGAAATGGAACTTTACGAGATTCGGGAGAAACCCCATCTTTAATATGCGCCTGTATCATATTTTCAATAGTTGTAGAATCAAGTGTATCGGTCATCATAAATCCTTGTAACAAATCTATTATTTTATATGTATAGTATACCGCTTTGAGACATATAGTTACAGATTATGACGAATCAAAATTAAAATCTCAAGCCATATAACACTTGTGGAGACTATAAAAATAAGTCATAAGACCTCACATTTTAAAGCATTTGCCTGGTAGCCTAGGAGATCGTCAGCCCTTTAGTAGGCATTACTCTAGAAATGTGGAAAACTGACCTGCTGACAATCTAAATTACTTCAGTTTGACTGCCATTTTAACTATCCGTTATCTCCTATCTACCTCATAAATCTCGGACATGTTTGCAACCAATCGACTCGCAAACTATCTTATTTTTATAAGTTTCTACTAGTATTCAGACGAATCAGGGACTAAACATGTATTTGACACTCTGGTACACTATTCGTCTAAGTTAAGGAAAATGCAAGCAGATTGTGTATAACACCTCGAAAACTTGCAGAATAGTTCATCAACAAAAGAGGGAATCTTTATATGAAAAATATATGTGTCATTGGGTCAGGTTATGTAGGTCTTGTTACTGGAACTTGCTTTGCAGATTTAGGTAACAACGTCACATTGGTTGATATTGATCAACGTAAAGTTGACATGCTCAATCAAGGTGAAATGCCTATTTACGAACCAGGTCTCGCAGAAATGGTTAAGCGTAATACCGATGCTGGGCGGATGCAGTTCACAACATCCTATGATGAAGGCTTGAAAAGCGCAGAATTTGTTTTTATTTGCGTTGGGACTCCATCAGGCGTAGATGGTGAAGCCGATTTACAATATGTTCGTGCCGCCGCCAAAACCATTGCAGAAAAAATGGATCACCCACTGATTGTCATTAATAAGTCAACTGTCCCTGTTGGTACAGGCGATTGGACAACAGAAATTATTGAAAGCAACCAAGAAGAACCTATTGAATTTTCGGTTGTTAGTTGTCCAGAATTTTTGCGCGAAGGCTCAGCACTCACAGATTTTATGAACCCTGACCGCACCGTATTTGGTTCAACAAATCGATCAGCCGCCGAAAAAGTTGCAGAACTCTATGCGCCATTAGATGCGCCCATTGTCATCACAGATATTCGTACCGCAGAGATGATTAAATATGCGTCCAATGCCTTCCTTGCAACACGCATTAGTTTTATCAACGAAATAAGCATTATCTGTGAGCGTTTAGGCGCAGATGTTACCGAAGTTGCCCGCGGTATGGGTATTGATAAACGTATTGGTCCCCACTTCTTACAAGCAGGTATCGGCTATGGTGGTTCATGCTTCCCTAAAGATGTAAAAGCCCTTGCCAATATGGCACAAACACATGGGATGCATCCACAGTTGCTCAACGCAGTGATGGAAATTAATGCCTTCCAACGTCGGCAAATTACCCTCAAAGTCCGCGAATTACTCAACGACAATGTAAATGGTAAAACAGTTGGTGTATTAGGGTTAGCATTCAAACAAAACACAGATGATACCCGTGAATCACCTTCATTGACGGTTGTACGTTCATTGCTAAACCAAGGCGCAACAGTCAAAGTCTATGATCCTGTTGCAATGGACAATGCCAGTGCAGAAGTTAAAGGTATGACACTGTGCAGTAGTTCTTATGAAGTGGCTGAAGGTGCTGAAGCCCTTTTGGTTCTTACACCATGGAACGAATTTAAACAACTGGATATGAAGCGCATTGTGGCATCCATGAAACAACCTATCTTAATTGATGGGCGTAACATGTATGAACCTGATGATATGCGTGAAATTGGATTTGTTTATCGTGGTGTCGGACGTGGATTTAATGGTGAAGGTATCTTAGCCACAGTTGTTGACTAGGCTACTCTTCTGATTACACAGATACTATAGAAAAGACGGAGGCATAAATCTCCGTCTTTTTTGTTCAATTGTCGCAAACTAATAAAGTAAATTCTAATTTACTCTAACCCAAGCCCCACAAACTATCCAAACGCATTCGAAGTTGTTTGATTTCTTCCTCAGCTTGGTCTAACATGTCTTGTGCTTGGGAATACTCCTGTTGTTGAATAACACTTTCAACCTCGCGGATGAATGTCTTTATATGGCTACTTTCAGCCGTGTTTGATTCATCAATATCAACAGGTTTATGAGCCCCTGTATTTTTAGTGGTGCTATTATTTTGAATAATGGGCGGCGAGTTAACTCCTTTATTTTTTGTATCAGTACCTTGATTTTTGATAGCATTTGTTTCTAAGAACTTGTTGCGCTCAGTTTGTTCTGTGTCCGCAGTATCTAAGGGTACAATTCTCCCACTATCATCTATAGGTGTAACAGCAACATTATCAGTATCCTCTATACTATTAATTGTGGCTAAGCCATCAGGTGCAACCGAGATGTCGGACATAGCTTCTGGAATATCTGTCATCGAATCCTGTTCAGCCACTAGAGTTCCAAAATCATCATCCTTGTTGTCGATATATAAGGCAACACTAGCAGCCCCTCTAGATATGATATCTTCGCGGGGTTGAATTAACTTATCACCAAAGATCACTTTCAAGTTTGATTGAACGGCTGGTATACGAGTTGAGCCACCCACTAGCAAAACATGGTGAATATCATCTGTCGTCAAATTTGTTTCCGCCAATAGACCCTCAATAATCCGCTCACTAGGCTCTACAACATTTGGAAACAAAACGCGTTCCAAAATCTGGCGAGAGAATTGCATTGCAAGCGGGCGGTCAGTTGGCATCAATTCATAGGGGAATTGCATAATTACATTTGGTTCTACAGACAAGGACATCTTTACTTGTTCAATCATATGATGTAAATGTGCCCAATTTGTTTGAACAATCTGT
>CAYGTY010000294.1:0-5274 GCA_964352825.1 uncultured Anaerolineaceae bacterium | reverse complement strand
GTCCTAATCAATGGGACGAGCTTTGTTTATAGTGACAGCGCAATTAATGCTGTTAGTATCAGTGGGACTTGGGGCTGGCATGACCGTTGGTCGCAAGCATGGCGTGATAGTGATGATACACTCACTGATAACCCTTTGAGTGCAAATGCTACGACGCTCTCAGTGAATGATACCGATGGGGCTGATGGCGATGGATTTAGTCCACGCTTTCAAGTGGGACAATTACTCAAAATTGAATCCGAATATTTAAGGGTGATCGCTATCGATCATGTGACAAATCAATTGACCGTCTTACGAGGTGTACAAGGCACAAGTCCCAGCAGTCATACACAAGGGACATCCATCCTGACGTATCAACCCGTTCCTGCGATTCGTGATTTATGTATACGATATGCGGAATTGATGTTTAAGTCGATTGGCGTTTTCGATACGCATCATGACCCAATGGTGCGTCAATTGCGTCGTTTAGGAGCGTAACATATAAATAGCCTACCAACACCTAATTGTGATTTACGTTAATTAGGTGTTGGTATTGCTATTCTCTGTCATTAGCGATGGTGTATCTACTTTAGCTGTTAATATTGCTCGATGAATCACATCCAAAATAAATTTTCAAGGCATTGCATCAAGCCGAGCTTTGCGTTATCGTTATCCGATTAGATAGGGATTAGCATAGGGGCAGAACATGGCAGAAGAATTTACACGGATGGCAGCGTTTCGGTATCGTGATTTTCGCTTATTATGGACGGGCGAAATGGTATCGACAGTTGGTTCACAAATGCAGTTGTTCGCGATTAATTGGCATATCTTTGAATTATTACGTGGTCAAACATTTATTGTCAATTTACTGGGCAACGATGTAACACTTGGTGCTGAGGCATTTGGTTTAGGGCTACTCGGTTTAGTGCGTGTGATACCGATTATCTTATTCGCCTTACTGGGTGGTGTGTTGGCTGATGCACTTGACCGTCGCGCTTTGATGGTTTGGACGCGGATTGTATCGGCTATTGTAGCAGGTGTTTTAACCGTTCTCACCCTATCTGACCAAATTGATGTCAATATGATATACCTCTTGACGGCTCTGGGTGCGGCGGCAACAGCATTTGATAGCCCTGCTCGGCAATCGATTGTCGCAAACTTGGTTGAGCCAAGGCACCTCACCAATGCCATTAGCCTCAATACCCTCATCTTTCAGATTGGCACAATCCTCGGTCCTGCTGTTGCAGGTTTATTGGTCGCACAATTTAATATCGGTGTGGTCTATGGCATCAATACAGCGACCTTTTTTGTTGCAATTGTGGCAATATTTTTGATTAAGCACCGTGGCAAAATCTCGACACGATCAAGTATTGGCTTTGCATCATTGATTGAGGGGGTTCGCTTTACATTTGGGACACGCATCATCTGGAGTACGATGTTGCTTGACTTCTTCGCGACCTTCTTCTCTTCAGCACGGACAATGCTCCCGATTGTAGCTGGTGATATTTTGGGTGTCGGCGCAGTTGGATATGGTGTGTTAGCGACAGCCCAACCCCTCGGTGCATTGATTGTTGGTATGGTATTGTCTCTACGTGATGAGATGCACAAGCAAGGGATTATCCTCTTGGTGAGTGTCGCAATCTATGGTGTCGCGACAGCTATTTTTGGTATTTCGACCAGTTTTGCCTTGTCTTATTTTGTATTTGCACTGACGGGTGCAGGTGATACGGTGTCGATGGTGATTCGTGGCACAATCCGCCAATTGATGACTCCAGACGAATTACGGGGACGGATGGTATCGGTCAATATGATGTTCTTTATGGGTGGTCCACAACTCGGCGAACTTGAAGCAGGGGTTGTCGCGTCATTATTTGGTGCGCCCTTCGCGATTTTTACAGGTGGGATTGCGACGGTTTTGCTCACAGGCTGGGTCGCTTGGAAATATCCATCATTGCGAAATTATAATAATGCCGATGATTTGAAACGCAAGAACGAAGAAGTGAGTGTTCAAAAAGCCTAAGCCCCAGATGCGAATTTTCGATCATGACAACAAACGCGACTTAATCATTTACGATGCAGGTCGCGTTTGTGTATAGACAGACGCTACGAGATTTTTAACATTGAAAAGTTTATGCGTTTATTTGCTCAGTGGCTTTTTCTGCTCGTTTCACTAACCACAAAGCACAGATTAGAAATACACCCGGTGCCCAAAGTAGGTAAGCCGCCGAGTAAAGTTCATGCTCACCAGCACCATAAAACTTGGTAAAGCCAAATGAAAATCCGTCCATCATGACTGCGACAATCGCAAAAATCACCATCGGTTCTAGCATCTCACGCATCGGTAGATTCATAAGCACACGCATTAGGACAGTAAAAATAATACCTGCTGGAAAGCTGGCAATATAGAATACAATCATCCACGGATTACCCTCACTAAACACCGATGCACCGAGTACGCGCATGATAAGAAGAACAATAAACCAAACGAGAAATCCTAATCCTGCGGCTTTGATCGTATTTGACATGATGTACCTTTCAGATACGTATAACAACATGTCACTAGGATAGACTATGTCCTAAGGGGAAGGTCAACATTGGTAGATGAGAATGATATAAGCTACTGATTATTTGTTGAGTAGTGGTGAGTCTGAGACAGAGCAATCAACTAACTGTTACTCTGCCTGTATGCGAAATGATGAATATTATCCGTGTGCGACGACGTGGCTAGGGGTCAATGTGACGACAACACGCTCTTCTTTGGCTTTATTTTCTGCGGGTGCAACACCACCATAGTATTCATCTTTACCAGTGTATGCCTTTGCCAGATCATTAATGAGGTCATACGCGCCTTCTTCGCTCATGGAGACTTCACCACGCACTTCGATATAACGGTAGGGGTTTTTGGGATCGATTGCGAGTAGTGAAACTTTTGGATTTTTCTTCATGTTTTTGGTTTTCTGACGCTCGGTTGTGACACTAAATTGGACCGTGTTACCTGCGAGTTTTGTCCAAATAACAGTGGCTTGAGGTTGACCATCATCGAAGACAGTCGTAACCGTTGCACAAACAGGTCCTTCTAGAAGGTCTTTGTAATCATTAGGGATTTGTGTACTCATGTATAGCTCCTTTAAGTTATCAAATTAATACATTTCTACTATTTTGACGAAGTCGTAACCACATATGCTACCTCATTCTCATGCGGTACTTAGATATATCGCGAGATTTCATACTGGGATCAGGAGCTTTATCAGACTTTCCCCGACAACCAACTGCAAACCCGTCAGGAATAGGAGCGCATAAACAATGCGATTAAACCACAGCGGTTCAAAGCGTTTATTGAGGTAGATGCCGAATCTAGCGCTGAGTAAGCAAACGGGAGCGAGAACCAGAATCGTTGTGATATTCCCAACGCGGATTAATCCTAATGCCGTATAGGGGACGAGCTTCATTAAATTGACGGTTGTGAAGAACAGGGCAAGTGTACCAACATAAAGCTCTTTAGGTAACTTCTGTGGGAGCAGATAGATAACAGCCGTAGGACCACCTGCATGAATCAGTGTTGAGACAAAGCCAGATAACGCGCCTAAGAATATACCAATAGGGCGAAAGTAAGGTTTATCTTCGCCAATAGGTAATGGTGGGAAACGCAACACTTGATACAGCACATACAATATTGCAAGAACCCCAATCACAGTTTTGAATGCTCGCTCATTATCACTCAATAGATGAAATGTCAGCCCACCAACCACAATCCCGAAGACACTCCCTATCAATAGGTTTTTCAGGCTAGGGCGATGAAAATGATGACGATAATGTTGAATCGTTGCCATGTCGATGATAATGAGCAAAACCAGCAACAAAGCAGAGGCATCGGCAACAGGGATTACCAATGACATGAGTGGTGTTCCGACCACACCAGCACCCCCACCAAACCCACCTTTTGTGATTCCCAGAAGAATAATCGCTATAATCGCTGTCACCCAAAATAGCGGTGGATAAGCAGGTAAAGTAAACATCAGATAGACCTCATTTTATGAATAGGGTGTGTTCGCTACGAAGGTTCAATTGTATCGGTCTGATTATTTAACTGCAATAAACACATGATATTGCGTTCAAATTGAACCTTGCCTATGACCTTACGTAATAGAGTATGATAGATAGGTATGGTTAATGAAGGATATATCATGAGCAAGAAAAAACGTGGCTTAGATGGTCACAGTGATGAACAACAAAAACAATATGAACGCGAAGCCCGTCTGCAATATGGACGCGATACGGTTAATGACTCGATGCAACGCTGGAATAGTTATAGCGAAGCTGAGCAAGAAGCCATCAAAGCCGAGGGTAATCAGATTTATGTTGATTTAGCCGACGCGATGGAAGCAGGCAAAACAGCCCAAGATAAAGAAGTCATTGCAATCCTTGAGCGTTGGCAAGAGCATTTGCGCCACTTCTATGAGCCATCCTTAGATGTCCTGCGCGGATTGGGTCAACTCTATAATAGCCATGAGGGCTTCATAAAAAACTTCCAGAACATTCATGCCGATTTACCTGCTTATCTGGAACAGGTGATTGATGATTATGTCGATGAACTCGAAACCGCAGAACTGGAACGGATGTTGGCTGAAGATGAAGCAATGGCGCAACGTCGTAGCAATTTATCCTCTTAGATAGAATAGCATCGCAAAGATCAAACCGCCCGTCCATTTTGTAAGGGTGACTCGGCGAGTTACCCCTACATGACCCATAAAACATGAAAAACAGACTTACTGCTATTAAATCCGCTTCATGTGGGTATCAGCAAATTCTGCATCAGCGTATTTATAGCCATACCCCATCATCTGATCCATACCGATGTGCGCCATCAAGATAATCCCCAGCGATATAATTGTTGTTTGGTCGAGTGCGAAGCCTGCTACCATCAGTGCGATAGCTAGCCCATAACTGTGACCGATATTATAGACCCATGCCCCAACCTTTGTATTGAGCGCATATCCCAACATCGCAATATCAGGGACAAGCAGAAGCAAGATAAAAGCAACCCACTCCCCACTGATAATCCCATAGGCAAGAATTGAGCCAGCAAATAAAGCGAGTCCGTTGAGGTGTGCAAATAAACGCGGTTGGCTAAGGCTGAATTTTGCGTCTGTTGTGGGATTGCTTGTTTGTGTCATCGTGGTCATTTGATACTCCTGATATATGAAAACTAATTCCGTTAATCTTTAAAAACTAATATAAGTAGTTTTAAATATTTTGTCAAGAATAACATTGTTAGTTTTCATAAATAGGACAGTT